>JANMMJ010000206.1:0-6379 GCA_031373255.1 Hyphomicrobiales bacterium | reverse complement strand
CCCTGGAATAACGCCGTAGTTGACGTGTCCGGCCTGGCCGGCAAGGATCTCGGCGAGAGCAACTCCTTCATCTTCTGCCTTGTGCGCCAGCATCGGCCCCTTGATCACGTCGCCGATGGCATAGATGCCGGAAACACTGGTAGCAAAGTGTTGGTCGACCTCGATCCGCCCCTTGGAATCCCGTTTCACGCCAACGTCGTCAAGACCAAGTCCATCTGTAAAAGGAACACGGCCCACGGCAACCAAAACCACGTCTGCGTCCAATAGTTCGCTTACACCGCCGGCCGCGGGTTCAATTGATAGCGCTACCTTGTCTTTGGTTTTGGTGGCGCCAGTTACTTTGCTGGAGAGCTTGAAGTTGAAGCCCTGCTTCTGCAGCAGCCGTTGAAATGCCTTCGCAACTTCGAGATCCATTCCAGGCAGGATTCTGTCCAGATACTCGATCACAGTAACTTTTGCGCCAAGTCGAGCATAGACCGAGCCAAGTTCAAGGCCGATTACGCCTGCGCCGATAACCACAAGACGTGCCGGAACCGTTTCCATCTCGAGAGCCCCAGTTGACGAAACAATCTGCTTTTCATCAATCTCGATACCTTTGAGCTTGGCGACCTCAGAGCCGGTTGCTATGGCAATTGCCTTTGTCTCAATGAACTGCCCGGCGACTTCAATCTTCCCGGCCGACACGATTTTTCCAGTTCCATGGAACACATCCACCTTGTTCTTCTTAAGCAGAAAATCGATTCCCTTGGTGTTGCCGTCTATCGCCTCTTGCTTGAAGTCCATCATCTTTTCGAAATCGTAAGTCGGCGACACCGCGATGCCCATCTTTGCGAAGGAATGCCGGGCTTCTGCAAAAGATTCTGACGCATGCAAAAGTGCCTTGGAGGGAATGCAGCCGATATTGAGGCAAGTGCCGCCATGCGTACTCCGCTTTTCAACCACCGCAACTTTCAAGCCAAGCTGCGCTGCGCGGATTGCGCACACATAGCCACCGGGCCCGGTTCCAACCACTGTCAGATCATAGACCATAAACTCACTCGCGATAGAATTTCATCAGAGGTCGAGCAGTGCCCGTTGTGGATCTTCCAAGCCGTCTTTCACCCGCACTAGGAATGTGACTGCCTCCCTTCCATCAACAATCCTGTGATCGTAAGAAAGTGCCAGATACATCATTGGGCGAATGGCAATCTGCCCGTTCAGTGCCACCGGCCTTTCCTGGATCTTGTGCATTCCAAGAATGCCCGATTGGGGCGCGTTCAATATCGGAGTCGACATCAGCGATCCATAAATGCCGCCGTTGGAAATCGTGAACGTGCCGCCCTGCATGTCGGCGATCTGCAATTGGCCATCACGGGCCTTCTTGCCAAAATCTGAAATCGTTTTTTCTATTTCCGCAAATGACAACTGGTCTGCATCCCGGACCACGGGGACGACCAGACCTTTTTCCGTGCCCACAGCAACACCGATATTGTAGAAGTTCTTGTAGACAATGTCTTCGCCATCGATTTCCGCATTGACGGCCGGAATGTCCTTGAGCGCCTGGATAACAGCTTTGACGAAGAAGCTCATGAAGCCAAGCCTCACGCCGTGCTTCTTTTCAAAGACATCCTTGTACTGATTGCGCATCGCCATCACCGATGTCATGTCCACCTCGTTGAAGGTGGTCAGCATGGCGGCGACGTTTTGCGCATCCTTCAACCGGCGTGCAATGGTTTGCCGGAGCCGGGACATGCGAACCCGTTCCTCACGTGCGATGTCTGGTGGCGCGGCGGGCGCTCGTGAAGATTGAGGAACCGCCGGTATGACCAAAGGAGCAGGTATTTGTGCTGGCGCCGGCTTGGCTAACTGTTCGAGGACATCACCCTTGGTCACGCGGCCGTCCTTGCCGGTACCGCTGACAGAGGCGACATCCACATTGTTTTCTGCAACGATTTTCCGCACCGCAGGCGATAGCGGTTTCTCGGCTTTCGCGTCCTCGACAATCTTGGTGGTCGCCGCGGCAACGGCAGGCGCACTCGCAGTCTTGGCTGAAGCCGTCCCCTCCTCGATAGCACCAAGAATTGCACCAACATTGACCGTGGCGCCAACCTTCACTGAGATCGCCGAGAGCTTCCCAGATGCCGGTGCAGGCACTTCAACGGTTACCTTGTCGGTCTCGAGTTCAACCAGCGGCTCGTCCACCTTCACGGCATCGCCTTCATTGCGGAACCACTTTGCAATCGTGGCCTCCGTCACAGACTCGCCAAGAGCTGGAACGCGTATTTCCTTCGCCATCTCAATCGCCTTTCAAGCTCTATTTCTGTCCAAGGGCGTCCTCAAGAAACGCCTTCAGTTCCCTGAGATGCCGGCTCATAAGGCCCGTCGCCGTTGAGGCAGACGCCGGGCGCCCAGCGTAACGCGGCCTTGTATTGCGCGCCTTGATATATTCGAGAACACGCTCGATGTTTGGCTGTACGAATGTCCAGCCGCCCATATTGTAGGGTTCTTCCTGACACCACACGAATTCAGCATTCTTGAAGCGCCCCAACTCTTGAATCAGAACCTTGTGCGGCCAGGGATAGAGCTGCTCGATCCGCAGGAGATAAACATCGTTGATGCCGGCCTTCTCGCGCTCGTCGAGAAGGTCGAAATAAACTTTGCCGGAACACATCACCACACGGCGGATATTGTCATCGTCAGCCAGTTTGATTTTCGAATTGGCGTCCGATTGCGCGTCGTCCCAGAGCACGCGATGAAATGAGGTGTCCGGCCCAAACTCCCACATCTTCGAAACAACCCGCTTGTGCCGCAAAAGGGATTTGGGTGTCATGATGATCAGGGGCTTGCGGATATCGCGCTTGAGCTGACGCCGCAGGATGTGAAAATAGTTAGCTGGTGTGGTGCAGTTGGCAACCTGCATGTTGTCTTCTGCGCACATCTGGAGATAGCGCTCGAGCCGTGCCGAGGAGTGCTCCGGACCTTGACCTTCGTAGCCATGCGGCAGAAGGCAGACCAGTCCGGACATGCGGAGCCATTTGCGTTCACCCGACGAAATGAACTGATCGAACACCACCTGCGCGCCATTGGCAAAGTCGCCGAATTGCGCTTCCCAGAGCGTCAGCGTATTTGGTTCCGCCAGCGAATAGCCATACTCAAAGCCAAGAACCGCCTCTTCCGAAAGCATCGAATTGATGATCTCGATCTTTGCGACCTGATCCTTCATGAGATGGTTGAGTGGCGTGTAGCGCTTCTCGGTGTCTTGATCGACGAGCACGGCATGGCGCTGTGAGAAAGTCCCGCGCTGCACATCCTGGCCCGAAAGCCGCACCCGCAGGTTCTCGAGGAGCAACGTGCCGAAGGCAAGCTGCTCGGCCATCGACCAATCAATACCTTGGCCCTCTTCGATCATCTTGCGCCGCGCGTCGAGTACACGCTGCATTGTCCGGTGAACCTTGAAGCTCTTGGGTGGCTTGGTGAGCTTAAGGCCAATCTCTTTGAGTTTGGCTTCATCGAAACCGGTAAGGCCCTTGCGTGGATCGTCATGATCACTCGCCGCCTTCATTCCAGACCAGCGGCCGTCAAGCCAGTCAGCCTTGTTGGCGCGATACCCTTCCGCCGCCGAAAAATCATCGTCGAGAGATTTGCGATAGTTCGATTTGATGGTGTCAAGTTCCTCGGCAGTCAGAACGCCCTCGCTGACAAGGCGTTTTCCATAGAGCGTCACGACAGGCTCATGCGCCGCAATCTTCTTGTACATGAGCGGTTGGGTGAAGAATGGTTCATCCGTTTCGTTGTGCCCAAATCGCCGGTAGCAGAACATGTCGATGACCACGGGCTTGCGGAATTTCTGCCGGAACTCGGTGGCAATCTTTGCCGCAAAGACGACGGCCTCCGGATCATCGCCGTTTACATGGAAGATCGGGGCCTCGATCATTTTCGCGACATCGGAAGGATAGGGTGACGACCGGGCCCATATCGGCGTCGTCGTAAACCCGATCTGATTATTCACGATAAAATGGATCGATCCACCGGACCTGTGGCCACGCAGCCCGGACAATCCAAAACATTCGGCAACTACGCCCTGACCGGCAAATGCAGCGTCGCCATGGATCAAAAGCGGCAGCACGCTGGTGCGGTCCTTGTCGCCTCTCTGGTCCTGCTTGGCGCGCGCCTTGCCCAATACCACCGGATCGACGATTTCAAGATGCGAAGGATTGGCCGTCAGCGACAGGTGAACGGTGTTCCCGCTGAAGCTCCGGTCGGAAGACGAACCCAGATGATATTTGACATCTCCCGAACCTTCCACTTCCTCAGGTGTCGAAGAGCCGCCTTTGAACTCATGAAAGATGGCCGAAAACGGTTTGGCCATGACGTTCGCCAAAACATTCAGGCGCCCACGGTGCGCCATGCCAAATACAATTTCATGAACGCCCAGCATGCCGCCGCGCTTGATGATCTGTTCCAGCGCCGGAATCATCGACTCGCCACCATCGAGACCAAAGCGCTTCGTTCCGGTGTACTTTACGTTCAGAAAATGCTCGAAGCCTTCCGCCTCGACGAGCTTTGTGAAGATTGCCTTCTTGCCTTCGAGCGTGAAGCTAATCTCCTTGTCGGCCCCTTCAATCCGTTGCTGAATCCAGGCCTTTTGCTCCGGGTCCGATATATGCATGAACTCCACCCCAAGCGTCCCGCAGTAGGTCCGCTTGAGAATGTCGATGATCTGCCGGACAGTCGCGGTTTCGAGCCCAAGAACCTTGTCGAGAAAGATCGGCCGATCGAGATCGCCTTCACTGAAGCCATACGACGAGGGATCAAGCTCAGGATGGCTGGCCGGCTCCTTGAGACGAAGCGGGTCGAGGTCTGCCGCAAGATGGCCACGAATGCGATAGGCCCTGATCATCATCAGGGCCCTCACCGAATCCATCGTGGCCTTGCGGACATCTTCCGCCGACTGGGCCGGAGCTTTGTCTTGCGGCTTTGCGTCGGGCTTCGCCTGTTCTTTTTCCGCAAGCGCCCAGTTGCCGTCGAGCGCCGAAACCAGCTCACCTGAAGCCACAGGCGGCCAATCGGCTCGTTTCCATGACGCCCCTTCTACCTGGCGCCTCGCACTGTCCTTTTCGTCTTCGAGTCCCGCAAAGAATTGCCGCCAGTGCTGATCGACCGAGGCTGGATTATCGAGATACTTCGCGTACAGGTTTTCGATGAATTGTGCGTTGCCGCCATAAAGGAAGGAAGTCTGCTCGAAAGCCGTCGTCAGATCGGTCTTGTTCATCACGCTTCTCCGGAACCGGGAACTCTGTCCGGCCCTTTACGTCAACATATAGAGTGTCAGGTGCCGTTCAAGACACGCTTTAGCGTTTTTCCGAGTGCGGCGGGTGAATCGGCAACTGCGATGCCCGCTGAACGCATCGCATCGATCTTGCTTTCGGCCTTGCCTTTGCCACCGGAAATAATGGCGCCGGCATGGCCCATGCGCCGCCCAGGAGGTGCGGTACGTCCAGCAATAAAGCCCGCCATAGGCTTCTTTTTCTTTGATTTACGGATGAATTCCGCTGCGTCTTCCTCGGCAGATCCACCAATTTCGCCAATCATGATGATTGATTCCGTCGCGGGATCCGCCAGGAACATCTCCAGCATGTCGATGAACTCTGTCCCCTTTACCGGGTCGCCGCCGATGCCAACTGCCGTGGTCTGGCCCAATCCTTCGTTAGTTGTCTGGAACACAGCCTCATAAGTCAGGGTACCCGAACGGGACACGATGCCAACCGACCCTTTCTTGAAGAT
The DNA here is from genome assembly GCA_031373255.1 of Hyphomicrobiales bacterium. GTDB lineage: Bacteria > Pseudomonadota > Alphaproteobacteria > Rhizobiales > Aestuariivirgaceae > JANMMJ01. Next base: position 616 of record JANMMJ010000206.1, on the reverse strand, counting down.
GTTGCCGGGCATAATTCCGATCTTGCAGGCGTTGGGCGTCAAAACGCCTGGGCAATTGGGACCGATAAGCCGGGTGCTGGAACCCGAGAGAGCCCGCTTCACCCTGACCATGTCCATCACCGGAATACCCTCGGTGATGCATACGGCCAGCGGGATTTCGGCATCAATGGCTTCGAGAATCGCATCCGCAGCAAATGCCGGCGGAACGTAGATGACCGACGCATTTGCACCAGTCCGTTCCTTCGCTTCCATCACCGTATTGAACACGGGTACGCCGACATGCGTGGTCCCGCCCTTGCCCGGGGTAACGCCGGCCACCATCCGGGTTCCATAGGCGATCGCTTGCTCGGTATGAAACGTGCCATTGTTGCCGGTGATGCCCTGACAGATAACTTTGGTATCGGTACCGATAAGGATCGACACTATGCAGCCTCCTTCACGGCTTTCACAATCTTCTGTGCTGCATCGTCAAGGTCATCGGCGGGAATGACGTTAAGCTCGGATTCCCGGATGATTTTCTTGCCGAGTTCCACGTTGGTCCCCTCCAGCCGAACCACGAGTGGAACCTGCAATCCGACTTCCTTGACGGCTGCCACAACACCTTCGGCAATGACGT
>JANMMJ010000199.1:0-34429 GCA_031373255.1 Hyphomicrobiales bacterium | reverse complement strand
ATCCGTGGCATCGCCACCGAAGACACAACCTTCTCGGCGGTCAAGGAATTCACCCTTTCGCTGCACAAGACCATCGCCGTTTCCGAGGATTTCCCGGCATTCATCGTCAACCGCATTCTCCTGCCGATGATCAACGAAGCGGTCTATACGCTGTATGAAGGCGTGGGCAACGTCGAGGCCATCGACACCGCCATGAAGCTCGGCGCCCGCCACCCGATGGGACCGCTCGAACTCGCCGATTTCATCGGTCTCGATACCTGCCTGTCGGTGATGCAGGTGCTCTACGAGGGCCTCGCGGATTCCAAATACAGGCCATGTCCGCTATTGGTAAAATACGTTGAAGCCGGCTGGCTCGGCCGCAAGTCAAACCGCGGATTTTACGATTACCGGGGCGAAAAGCCGGTCCCGACCCGCTGATCTCAGCTGGTCTTGCCCTCGCCAAGGGCTGTCCTGATCAGGGTGAGTGCCTCCGGACTTGACCAATGCGCCGGCCCGAGAAGGCGTCCGATTTCGCGGCCCTGCCTGTCGATCAGCAAGGTCGCCGGAAGCCCCACCGCCTGAAGCGTATCGAGCGACTGCGCCGATTTGTCCACGTAAAGCTTGAGCGCGGTTGCATCGTTCTCGATCAGGAACGCCGCCGAAGCCTCCGTCCCCTTGCGGTCAACGCTGATGGCGACCACTTCGAAATCCTCGGAACCCAGTTCTTCCTGCAATTTGGAGAGGTCCGGCATTTCCTTCCGGCACGGCGCACACCACGTGGCCCAGAGATTGAGCAAAACCACCCGTCCGCGCCATTTGTCGATGGAGACCTGCTCGCCTTCTCCCGTCATGAACACCAGGTCCGGCACCGGCAATCGCTCAGGCTTGACCACAAAGGCTGCCAGTGTCCCTTTCGCCAGCTGCCGCGTCACGGTTCCTGCGGGCGCTGCCGCTTCAACCGCGGCCTCCTCGCTTTGTGCGGCAGAATCGCTCCGATCAACCTTGCTTTCATCGCTCCGGAGCACGTAAATGCCGACGATTCCGGCAATGATGCCAACGGCTGCTCCCGTCGATATGCCGAACTTCATGGCCATGGTGCGTCTCCGGATTGTGACTGCGATCGAAAGTGATCAAAAATGACTAACAAAATGTGGGGAGGCCGTTTTGCCTCCGGGCCCGATGCCATCATGGAAGAGATCAATGCCTCGATCGGCTTCGATCAACGCCTATTTGCCCAGGACATCGCCGGCTCCAAAGCACATGCCGCTATGCTGGCGAAGCAGGGCATCATCTCAAGGGCCGATGCGGCGGAAATTAGGCGTGGCCTCGATGCCGTGCAAGCCGAGATCAAGGGCGGTACGTTCACTTTCTCGCGCGCGCTCGAAGACATTCACATGAATATTGAGTCCCGTCTCAAGGACATGATTGGCGCGCCCGCCGGACGCCTCCATACCGCCCGTTCCCGCAACGACCAGGTCGCCACCGATTTCCGGCTCTATGTGCGCGACACGATTGACCACCTCGATGGGCAATTGCGGGATTTGCAGCATGCCCTTGCCGAAAAGGCTCTGCTCCATTCGGCAACGATTATGCCCGGGTTTACGCATATGCAGGTTGCCCAGCCCGTGACATTCGGTCACCATTGCCTTGCCTATGTGGAAATGCTGGCCCGCGACCGTTCGCGTTTCGCCGACGCCAGGAACCGCATGAACGAAAGCCCTCTCGGTGCTGCTGCACTGGCCGGAACGTCCTTCCCCATCGACCGGACCATGACGGCAAAGGCCCTTGGCTTCGCCAGGCCAATGCGCAATTCGCTCGATGCCGTGGCCGACCGCGATTTTATCCTGGAAACACTGGCAGCCGCGGCGATCGGCGCCACGCATCTCTCGCGCCTTGCCGAAGAAATCGTTCTCTGGTCGACAGCCCAGTTCCGCTTTGTGAAGCTGAGCGACAGTTTCACCACCGGTTCCTCGATCATGCCGCAGAAGCGTAATCCGGACGCGGCCGAACTTGTGCGCGCCAAGCCGGGACGAATTCTTGGTGCGCTCACCGCGCTGCTCGTCATCATGAAGGGCCTGCCGCTCACGTATTCCAAGGATATGCAGGAGGACAAGGAGCCGGCCTTCGACGCGCTCGACAATTTTTCGCTGGCCATTGCCGCGACCACCGGCATGGTGCGTGATATTCTGCCCAACGAAAAAAACATGCGTGCCGCTGCCGCGACCGGATTTTCGACGGCTACCGACTTGGCCGACTGGCTCGTCAGTACACTGAAAATGCCATTTCGCGACGCCCACCATGTGACTGGGAGTCTCGTGGCCATCGCCGAGGCGAAAGGCTGCGATCTGTCCGGGCTTTCGCTGGCCGAGATGCAGGGCCTTGAGCCACGAATATCCAAGGACATCTACAAGGTGCTCACCGTCGAAGCCTCCGTCGCCTCGCGCAAGAGTTTTGGCGGAACCGCACCCGCCAACGTCAAGCGCGAAGCAAAGCGCTGGTTGAAACTGCTCAAAGCCTGATAACGTGAAGCCATGACATCAAGCCTTCTGAAAATGACAGCCCTTGTGATCGCCCTGGCGCTTGCCGCTTGCGGCGTGCGGGGCGATCCAAAGCCGCTCGATCCACCGGCTGAAGAAACCACGCAATAGGCCAGTTCCATGCACCATTTTGCCTATCGTGATGGCATGCTCCATGCCGAGGACGTCGACCTGACGATGATTGCCGAAGAGATCGGGACACCTTTCTATTGTTATGCGTCAGCCACCATCGAACGTCACTACCGCGTCTTCGCCGAGGCCTTCAAGGGCACCGACCATCTGATCTGCTACGCCATGAAGGCCAACTCCAACCAGTCGGTCATCAAAACCATGGCTGACCTTGGAGCCGGAATGGACGTGGTTTCGGAGGGAGAATTGCGCCGCGCTCTGGCCCTGGGTGTGCCCGCCCGCAAGATCGTGTTTTCCGGTGTCGGCAAGACGGCCCGTGAAATCGCTCTCGGCCTCAAGGAGGGCATCAACTGCTTTAATGTGGAATCGGAACCGGAACTCGAGCTGCTGTCGAAGATCGCCCAGCGCACCGGCCAGCGCGCCACCGTGTCAATCCGCGTCAATCCGGATGTCGACGCGCGGACCCACCACAAGATCACCACCGGCAAGGCCGAAAACAAGTTTGGAATCTCGTTCGTCCGCGCTCCGGAAGTCTATGCCCGCGCCGCCGAACTGCCGATGATCGATATTTCCGGCATCGACATGCACATCGGCAGCCAGATCACCGAGATCGAACCCTTCGAGCAGGCCTTCAAGCTGATGGCCAGCTTGGCTGTCGACCTGAAGAACCGTGGCCACAACATCCGCCATCTCGATCTCGGCGGCGGTCTGGGTGTGCCCTATCGCGGCACCAACGATGTGCCGCCGCACCCCGATGAATATGCCGCGATGATCAAGCGCACGCTTGGCCACCTGGGCCTCAAATTCGTGCTCGAACCCGGCCGCATGATTGCTGGAAATGCCGGAATCCTGGTGTCGCGGGTGATTTACGTCAAGGACGGCGAGGAGAAGCAATTCGTCATTCAGGACGCCGCCATGAACGACCTCATCCGGCCGACACTTTACGACGCCTATCATGACATTTTACCCGTCAGGGAGGCGTCCCCCGACGCCGCCACGATCACCGCGGATGTCGTGGGGCCAGTGTGTGAATCGGGTGACTATCTCGCAAAATCGCGCCGCCTCCCTGCCGTCGCCGAAGGCGACCTCCTGGCGATAATGACAGCGGGGGCCTATGGCGCGGTTCAGTCCGGCACCTACAACACCCGCCCACTTATCCCGGAAGTTCTTGTAAAAGAAGGGAAATGGGCGCTTGTCAGGCCGCGTCAATCTTATGAGGAACTGATCGGCCTGGATCGCCTGGCCCCCTGGCAGACAGCCCGGTAAGTGATTGTTATCGATCAAGACGACGTGAACGGCCTTTTTTTGCCGCACTGTGATAGTATTCTTGCACGATGAAGCAGAGGCTTGACGGCAAAATCTTTCAGGCACGGCTGGTACTGGCTTGGGAGGCCGTTTGGAACGCCGCTTTCCCGGTCCTGCTGGTGCTCATGGTGTTCGCCGGAGCCGTCCTTTCGGGCTTTCTCGCCAATCTTCCGGATATCATGCGCTACGCTGCCCTTGCTGCCTTCGCTGTTGCCTTGCTCTGGTCGCTTGCACCGCTTGTGAAGCTGAAGTGGCCGGCCCGCGGCGCCGCCATCCGGCGCGTCGAGAACCGGTCGCAATTGGCCCACCGCCCCGTGTCGGCTGCCCTTGACCAGATCGCCGGCCCGGCACCCGACCCCGCAAGTACCGCGATCTGGGAAGCCCATCAGATCCGCCAGCTTGCCGCGCTGAAGGATCTCAAGACCGGCCTGCCCCGGTCGGGCTGGAAAATCCTCGACCCCTATGCCGCGCGGCTGCCTGTAGGCCTTGCACTTCTCGCGAGCCTGTTTCTCTACAAGGGCGATCCTGCCGGCCAGCTTGCCGATGCGCTGCGGATGGCGCCCGCTGCCGCTGCCATCAGTGTCAGTCTTGATGCCTGGATCAAGCCCCCCGCCTATACGGCGAAGCCGCCCATCATGCTGACCAGCCAGGCCACCATGGAACGCCTTGCTGCCAACCCCGAATTGATTGTTCCGGAAAATTCCGTGCTCACCGTGCGCATTCACAATGCCCACGATGCCAGGCTGGCCTTCTTCGAACTCATGCCTTCGGGCGCTGCCGGCGAAGAACTGAAGAACCAGCCGCCGCCCCTGAAGATTGATGGCGCCGCAGCCCAGGGTGACATCAAGCTGGACCGCCCGATGCTGGTGAGAGCCCTTGACGGCAACAACACCTTGAGTGACTGGCACATCGCCCTTATTCCCGATGCCAGTCCCGTCGTTTCGTTCACCAAGGACCCTCATGCCGACGCCAATCAGCTGGCGCTCGCCTGGAAGGCCTCTGACGACTACGGCATCGCCCGCGTCGAAGCCGAGCTTTCACTCTCCGACGTGCAGGAAGGCGAAATCGGTATTGCCAGCAATGGCATATTCCTCTTCGATGCCCCCGAGTTCCCCATTTCACTCAAGAAGGCCTCGGCAAAGGAAGCGGCCGCCACCTCGGTCAACGATCTCACGGCGCATCCCTGGGCCGGCCTCACAGTCGATGTGAAACTAAATGTCAGGGATATCGGCGGGCGTACTGGCGAGAGCGAAGTGAAATCGGTGAAGCTCCCCGAACGCCAGTTCATCAAGCCGCTGGCCCGCGCCCTCGTCGAACAGCGGAAAGCGCTGGTGATGAACCCCGACGATACCAAGCCGGTGCAGCGCATGCTGAACGCGCTTCTCCGCTATCCCGAGGGCCTTGTCGAAAAGTCCGGGCACCACATTGCCATCCGCACGGTCATCTCGCGGATCGCCCATATCGAATCGCACGATGACGTGCGGGGCGCCATCGACATGCTGTGGAAAATCGCCCTCAATGTCGAGGATGGCGACCTCGCCGATGCCAAGGCGGAACTCGATGCTCTCCGCAAGGAACTGGAACGCGCGCTGGCCGAGGGCGCTTCGCCCGAACGCATCGCCGAACTGACCAAGAAAATGCGCCAGGCCATGGACCGCTATCTCGAACAGATGATGGCCGAGATGCAGCGTAAGATGAAGCAGGATCCAAACGCGCAGCAGAACAGCCAGCGCCAGCAGGCAGGCCGCGAAGTGCGCCCGGAAGACCTCCAGAAGATGCTCGACATGATCGACAAGCTGGCACAGAACGGCGCCAATGACGCCGCCCGCGAGATGCTGTCGCAGCTTGAGGAAATCCTGCGCAACCTCCAGGCTGGAAATCCCCAGCAGATGGACGCCCAGCGCGATTCCGAGATGGGCCAGATGCTCGATGAGCTCTCCGATCTGATGCGCCGCCAGCAGCAACTCATGGACGATACCCAGCGCCTGCCCCAGGGCATGGAAGGCGAGATGGGTGAAATGGGCGAGCAGCAGCAGGGCCAGGATCCCGGCCAGCAGGGCCAGCGCCAGCAGGGCAATGGCAGCCTCGCCGACCAGCAGCAGGCCCTTGAGCGCATGCTGAAGGACATGATGGACCAGATGGGACAGAATGGCATGCAGGCGCCGCAGGCCCTGGGACAAGCCGGCAAGGAAATGCAGGGCGCCACAGGTGCGCTGGGTAAGGGCGAGCGCCGCCGCGCCCTTGGCAACCAGGGCGAAGCCCTCAATCAGTTGCGCCAGGGCGCTCAGAGCATGGCCCAGCAGATGATGCAGCAGCAGGGCATGGGCAATCAGGGCAACAACGGCCGCCATGGCGAGGCCCGCGGCGACGATCGCGATCCGCTCGGCCGTCCGATGCCGACGCAGGGCGAGGACACGGGGCCGGACCGCAACATATTGCCTTCCGACATTGCCATCAGGCGGGCCCGCGAAATCCTCGACATGCTGCGCTCACGCTCCAACGCCGCCGACCTTCCGCGGATCGAGCGCGATTATCTCGAGCGGCTACTGCGTGGCCTCTACTGAGGGCTTGGTAACCGCAACGATGGGGCCTAGCGGGAAAAATCCGTCGGAACGCGCCCCGTAGTGCAGGCTTGAAATCGTGCCGTCGAAAAACAGCGCATTGCGCGCGCCGGCCTTGTCGCGGAAGAACCTGGCAAAATCGTAGAACGTGACGGCGTCCTCCGAGATGACGAAGACCGCCGTCGTGCCGTTGACAACGCCAACACCGTTGCGTTTCTTGAACGAAGTGCTGTTGCGTCCGAATTTCGGATGAATGGCCCCGTTGACGACCAGCATGGGACCGGACTGCGTGGCATAATCCGCAGCGATCCCTGAGCGCAGGAAGGCCCCGGTTTCCATGACACCCGCCTTGTTGCCCGCGATATAAAACACCCCGTTGGGTTTCAGGTGAAAGTTGCCGTAGCCATCGCGCGTGTTGGCTTTCTTCATGCGCTTGCCGGCCTCGATGTAAAGCCCGATTGGCTTGAGGGCCTCATCATACATGCCGGCATTCATGCCGAAGACAAGTTCGCGCCCGCGCTCGCGCAATGATCCTGATAGCGCTGCAAAGGAGCCATAGGGCGTGCCATCGGGTGCGGCCGAAAACAGTTCCACATGCATGCGGCTGACATCGACCGTGCAAACCGTGTAGTTGGCGTTCTCATAAACGGCGGGAGCACACATCTCTTCATCCGCCCAGGCTGGCGCATTCGAAGCCAGGGCAGCGAGCAGACCCCCCGTGAACAATGCCCTGCGTATGAAATCCAATCCGTCCATCAAACCCATCTATGGCGTCGGCACTCGCGATATTCCAGTTCGGATGGATTTGGAACACCCCGCGCAAAACATTGACGGGATCGGAAATTACCTCCACCGATCCTGAGTTGCGCCCATCTATGCCATGGTTGCAATGCTCATGGAACGCCGGCTCGCACCTTCGCAACTTGCCTTTTCCCCGTCAGCCGCTAAATAGCCGTCCAGAAATCAAATTCGGAGGCCAGCCATGGCCAGGGCACGCACACTCTACGACAAGATCTGGGACGATCACCTGGTCCACGAGGCCGATGATGGCACCTGCCTTCTCTATATCGACCGCCATCTCGTTCATGAGGTAACCAGCCCGCAGGCCTTCGAGGGCCTGCGCATGACCGGCCGCAATGTGCGTCATCCCGAAAAAACCTTGGCCGTCGTCGATCACAATGTGCCCACCACCGACCGCAGCAAGGGCATCGCCGAGACTGAAAGCCGCATTCAGGTGGAAACTCTGGCCAACAACGCCAAGGAGTTCGGCGTCCAGTATTTCAACGAACTCGACAAACGTCAGGGCATTGTCCACGTCGTCGGCCCTGAGCAGGGCTTCACCCTGCCAGGCACCACCATTGTCTGCGGTGACAGCCACACCTCGACCCATGGTGCATTTGGCGCGCTTGCCCATGGCATCGGCACGTCCGAGGTCGAGCATGTGCTCGCCACCCAGACGCTGATCCAGAAAAAGGCAAAGAATATGCTGGTCCAGGTGGATGGCAAGCTGGCGCTCCATTCCACCGCCAAGGACATCATCCTCGCCATCATCGGCGAAATCGGCACAGCCGGCGGCACCGGCTCGGTGATCGAGTTTGCCGGAGAGGCCATTCGCGATCTCTCCATGGAAGGCCGCATGACCGTCTGCAACATGACGATCGAGGGCGGCGCCCGGGCCGGCATGATTGCGCCAGACGCCAAGGCCTATGCCTATCTCGAGGGCCGTCCGATGGCGCCCAAGGGCAGTGACTGGGACCAGGCTCGCCGCTACTGGGAAACGCTGCACACTGACGATGGCGCGCATTTCGATCGCGTTGTGACGCTTGATGCCGCTGCCTTGCCGCCCATCGTTTCCTGGGGCACCAGCCCTGAGGATGTCGTGTCGGTCGCCGGTGCCGTGCCCAACCCCGATGACATTCAGGATGAAGGCAAGCGCACCTCCAAGTGGCGCGCCCTCGAATACATGGACCTGAAGCCCGGCACGAAGATCACCGATATCGGCCTCGACGTCGTGTGGATCGGCTCATGCACCAATGGCCGCATCGAAGACCTTCGCGAGGTGGCAAAGATTGTCGAGGGCCGCAAGGTGTCCGGCCGCTTGGCCTATGCCATGATCGTTCCGGGTTCCGGTCTGGTGAAGCAGCAGGCAGAGGCTGAAGGCCTGCACAAGATCTTCACCGCGGCGGGCTTCGAATGGCGTGAGCCCGGCTGCTCCATGTGCCTTGGCATGAATCCGGACCAGTTGAAGCCCGGCCAGCGCTGCGCCTCCACCTCGAACCGCAATTTCGAAGGCCGCCAGGGCTATCGCGGACGCACCCATCTGGTCAGCCCGCAGATGGCCGCCGCCGCCGCTCTCGCCGGTCACTTCGTCGATGTGAGAAACCTGGCCTAGCCGAAGCGCTTCTCCATCTCGCGCCGTGTGAGATAGGCATCCGATGATTGATCGATGGCGACATCGCTCCAGCGCAACAATGCGCCCCGTGCCACATCGCGGGTCAGCGTGACCCGGTGCGCCAGCCCGATGGGAAGCAGCCCCTCCTGCATTGAGAGGCTGGCGGGAAGGCATTTGGCGAAGACCGTATAGCCGCCTTCGCCGTCGAGAACGTCGCCCGGCTGCAAGTCACGCTTCGCAACCGCCACCGCATCGGCGCGAAATCCCGTGGGCGATCCTGTCGGTTCGCCCCGCAGCGCTGCACTCAGCACCGAGATGCCAAGTTCGAGGCCGATCAGGTGGAAAGGTTTGTACATGGCGGCATAGCGCCCGCTCGCGTCGGTCTTGAGGCCATATTGCCGGAAGCAGGATGCGGCATAGTCATTGGGCGCCTCCAGCACCACATAAACACCCCAGCGCAAATCGCGAGGAACCGGCCGCCCGTCGCGCTCGAGGCTTGAGACGACTTCCACCATGCCGCTGCCTTCCAGCATGCCGCCGTGTTTCCCTGGCCTCAGCACATGCGCCAGGTCGTCGACACCGCAGGGTGGAAAATGCAGTCCGTCGAAGGGAGCCGCGAGATCGCAGGAATTGGCGATCGCCGCCATCTCGATGGCCGACTTTGTGCCATCGAGGAACGAGTTGAACATTTGCGGGTTCATTCCTGCCCGCTTGGCTTCCTCCGATGTCAGGCCATAGTGGCCCCACACCTCGTCCGGCGTCACGCCATGATAGATGGGCAGATACTTTGTGCCTTTGCCCGCGCAAACCACCTTGAACCCGGTTGCCCGCGCCCAGTCGACCATTTCGGCCACCAGCGCTGGCTGATCGCCATAGGCCAGCGAATAGACGACGCCGGCCTCCTCCGCTTCGGCAGCAAGCAGCGGCCCCGCCAGCACGTCCGCCTCCACATTGACCATCACCACGTGCTTGCCAGCCTTGATCGCGGCGCGGGCATGTCGGATCCCTGCTGCCGGATTGCCTGTCGCCTCGATCACGACATCAACCTCGGATCGCCTCGCCAGCGCTGCGCCATCCTCAAGCTGGACAATCCGGATCGTCCGTTCCTGGCCCCAGCCCGCAGCAAGGCATGCGGCGATACCGCGCCCCGGCTGCACATCGGCAATTGCGGTAACTTCGAGGCCAGGGGTAGTGGGAATCTGCGCCAGGAACATGGTGCCGAACTTGCCGGCCCCGATCAGCCCTGCCCGCACCGGCTTACGTTCCGCCACCCGTTTCGCCAGCAAACGATGAAGATTCATTAACCATTCCCGCGATTGGCCGGTAACGAAACAAAGGATTAACCCTTGATGAACGGCACGTTAAGGCTTATCTCACACTCGCGGCAATATGGTGATCCCAACTTCAACATCTTGCCTCAAATGCCGGGGGTTAAATTGGCTACCGTTCAGACAGCAGATGCTCGTTTTCTGCGCCGCATATTTATTGCCATGGTCGTCCTGACCGTATTTACCGGCGTCGCGGCCGGACTGGCGACAGTAAATGCCATGTCAGCCCAGGGGATGGACCTCTGTCAGGCAACCGGATTGCTCTGCGCCAACTGAGCGCCCTCACGGCGCCGGCGCTCGACGACTTTGAGCGCCTGTCGCGTGATGCCTGGGAGTCCCTTCCGCCTGAGTTTCGCGAACTTTGCCAGGACATCCTGATTCGCATCGAGGACTTCCCTACCGAGGAAGTCCTGAACCAGATGAATGCCCGAAGTGAGTTCGATCTTCTGGGCCTGTTTCAGGGCGTGGGACTGGCGCAAGGACCCGCTGCACGGAACTCCGGTTCATTCCCCAACATGATATTTCTCTACCGTCGGCCCATTCTGGACTACTGGGCCGAGCACGGCGAGAGCCTTGGCGCCATCGTCACGCACGTCCTCATCCACGAGATCGGCCATCACTTCGGCCTGTCCGATGAAGATATGGAGCGGATCGAAGCCCAGGGGAACTGACAGTTTCGACAGCTTCAGCGTTCATCCTGATAGTGGAACCACATGTAGGCGCCCTTGAGATAAGCTGGCCTGAGAAACGGCAGCGGAAATTTCGCCAGCCGCCGGGTCAGCACCGTCGGCAACTCATGCGTATCGGGCTTCATCATCATGCGCGCCACCGCACGCCCGCAATGGCTGGCCATCGCAACGCCGTTGCCGTGATAGGCAATCGACGTCCACACCGATTTTCGCTGATCGAGTGCCCCGGCATAGGGCACCAGATCATAGGAGAGACACACGAAGCCCCGCCAGAAATGCGTGATCTCGGCTTGCCCGAAGACCGGAAACATCCGGCGCAATGTTGCGATCATGTGCCTTCGCATCGGTTCTGCGCCGGCTTGCGAGGAATCCGTGCCGCCTCTGCCGCCGAACATGAATCGCCCATCCGGCAGCAAGCGGAAATAATGCAAGAGATTGCGCGAATCGAAGGCCATGAGCCGTGACGTCCAGCCCTGCGCGGCGCGCTCGTCGTCCGTTAGCGGCCGCGTCACGATGATGTTCGAAAGTGCCGGCATGAAGCGGCCGCGATGCAGTGGCGAAATGTCTTCCGGCGTGTAGCCGTTGGTCGCCACGATGACGCGCCTTGCACTGAGGTTGCCCTGTGCAGTGGTGAGCACATGCAGGCCGTCGCGTTCTTCCCAGCGCAAAACCCGCGACCGCGCATGGATGACAGCGCCTGCCGCTGCCGCGGCGCGCGCCAGGCCACGCACATAATTGAGCGGCTGGATGCTGAAACCTGTGGCAATCCGCAAGCCGCCGTGAAACTCCGGCGCCCAGATGCCTTGCTCGCGCAGTTGCTGCGGCGCAAGCAGTTCGGACTTTTCGCCGAATGTCGCCTTGAGATAGGCCTGTTCCTCGGCAAGGTGCTTCACCCTGTCGGGCCGGTGCGCCAGCGTGACTTCGCCACCTTCGCTGATCCAGCTGTCGATCGCATAGCGCCGGCAATTATACCGCACCAGGCTTACGGCGTCTTTCATCAGCGCATAATAGTCCTGCGTCGGCGCAAGGCCGTAGCGGGCAATCATCTTGTTATAGGCAAGCTTGTGTGACCCGATGCAGGAAAACCCGCCATTCCGCCCGGAAGCGCCCCACCCAGGCTCAGCCGCCTCCAGCACCCGCACGTCCGCCCCGAATTGCTCACGCAGTTCCAGCGCCGCCGAAAGCCCGGTGAAGCCGCCGCCAATGATCACCACATCGCAGGTGGCATCGCTGTCGAGCGGCGCCATGTCGATGGTCAGCGGATCGGCACTCGCCTCCCAGTAGCTCTCGGCGGGCGTGTCGAAATGAAAGGCATCGGGATGGGTGGTCGACGGCATGACAGTTGATCCTGAGTGAAGGCTGGCCTAGCACTCACCTTCCGAAATCGAAAGAGGGGCAGAATGAAAGCGCTTGTGTTGGGAGCGGGTATCGTTGGCATCACCACCGCCTATGAGCTCAATCGTGATGGCCATGACGTAACCGTCATCGATCGCGAGGAACTGCCCGCCTCATTTACCTCCTACGGCAATGCCGGCCTCTTCGCCCCGGGCCACGCCTATGCCTGGTCATCGCCTGCTGCACCCAGAATTCTCCTGCGATCGCTGTGGCGCAACGATCAGGCCCTGCGTTTTCGCCCCACCACGGACCCCGATTTCTGGCGCTGGATGTGGCGGTTCTGGAAGGAGTGCAATCTTCGCCGGGCCACCGTCAACACCAAGCGCAAGGTAAGGCTCTGCCTCTATTCGCTCGATGTCTTTCACCATACCCTGCAGCGGGCCCCCATTGCCTATGACGGCCGCAAGGGCGGCTTGCTGTATCTCTATCGCTCGCAGGCAACCCTTGATGCCGCCGTGGCCAAGTCCGGCGTGCTCCGCACCGAAGGTGTCGAAATCCGCACCGTGAACCGCGATGAAGCTGCGCGCATCGATCCTGCCCTCGAACCAGTAAAGGGCAAGATTGCCGGGGCACTCTATGCGCCGGGCGACGAGAGCGGCGATTGCCGGCTTTTTGCCCGAAATATGGGAAAATGGTTAACCGGCAAGGGCGTGAAATTCCGCTTTGGCGAGACCGTTCAGCGCTTCGAATTGGCCGGCGAACGCATCGAATCCGTGATCACCGATAAGGGCAGATTGTCAGCCGATATCATCGTGCTCTGCCTCGGTGTCTATTCACCGCATCTTGCAAAACAGCTCGGCGCCGAACTGCCGATCTATCCGGTCAAAGGCTATTCCATTACGGCCACCGTGGCCGGCCGCAACAATCCCCCCACCATTGGCGGCGTCGACGAGGAGAACCTCGTGGCCTACGCGCCCTATGGCGACCGCATCCGCGCTACGGCTACAGCTGAGTTTTCAGGCTATGGCCGCGATCATCAGCCCTCGGACTTCGCCCATATGGTGGGCGTGATGAATGAGCTTTTCCCGGATGGCGCCGACTGGTCGCGCGCTGAGTACTGGGCCGGGCTGCGGCCGATGACGCCGGAGGGCACGCCGATTCTCGGCCAGTCGCGTTACCGGAATCTCTGGTTCAACACCGGCCAGGGCCACATGGGCTGGACCATGAGCCACGGCGCGGCCCGCATCACGGCAGATCTGATCGCCGGAAAACCGCCCGCGATCCCGCTCGATGGCATGAGTGTCGCAACGTAAACAGGGTCTTATTCTCGCCCCATAGTTCCCTATTTGTGTGCACCGCACACAAAGCACAAAAATGTGAGGGATACGTGATGAGGCGTTTTTCAGTATGTGCCCTGGCTGGCACAGCGTTTCTTTTGTCGGGTTTTGCCAACGCCGCGCAGGTCGGCGTGGCTTCCTATTACAACTCCGGAAAGATCACCGCCAATGGCGAGCCGTTCAATCCTTTTGCCATGACGGCAGCCCATAAGACCTTAAAATTTGGCACAATTGTCAAGGTTGTTGACCTGACTACGGGCAACTCCGTCATCGTCCGGATCAACGATCGCGGCCCCTTCATCGACGGGCGCATCATCGATCTATCCCTGGGCGCCGCCAAGATCATGGGCATCCAGGACCAGGGCATCGCCAAGGTGAAGGTCATCGCCCTCAACTGAGGGGACCTTGAACGGGCTCATGAGGCGACATACTCTTGTTGCATTGCACAACAACAAAGTCGTCTCATGAACCCGGAACCTGGCCCATCACTTCCGCTCACCATCAGGCAGCTTTGGCTGGCCGACTTTGCCGAACTCCGCCAGCACCTGAAGCGCCTGGACGATGAAGCAAGGCACGGCCGCTTCGGCCACGCGGTAAGCGACGAATTCATCGACACCTATGTCGATACCGCCCACCGCCTTGGCACAACGATCTTCGGAGCCTATATTGACGATATCCTGCGTGGCGTCGCCGAACTGCGGTCATTGCCAAGCATCGAAGCCGGAAAGGCTGAAGGCGCCCTGACTGTCGAACCGGCATTCCAGAACCGTGGCATCGGCAAGGCCCTGATGGCGAGGCTCGTAGAAGCTGCCCGCAACCGGGGCTTCCCCAACCTCTATATGATCTGCCTCAAGGACAACGCCCGCATGCGCCACATCGCCCACAGTTCCGGGGCAAGGCTCAGCTTCGAATCGGGGGATGTCACCGGCCATCTCTCGCCGCCCCGCCCTTCCCCCGCGACCATCTTCGCCGAATACATGCACGAGAGCAGCGATTTCGTCCTGGCCCTGTTCGACCACACCTGGCCGAGAGCCGAAAACCAGCCGCGTTAAGAAGCCCTCGCCGCGACAGCCGCCACGTGTTTTGAAAACTCCGCAGTCGCCATCAGCGCCTTGCAGCGTTCGAACCGGTTGGTCGCATAGACCCAGAAATCATCGGCCGGATTCTTGTTGGCGTGCTGCATAAGGCCCCAAAGCGTCCACAAGAGATCGCACATCGCCTTGGAAATGACGATCCTTCCCCGCTCGTCGGCGCGCGGCTCGCCACCAAAATAAGACTGGATCATCTCCTCGTCCTGGGCGGCATCGAACCCGGCCTCCACCGAGGCGTCGCCCAAGTCCCACATCGGATCGTTCATCCCGGAATACTCCCAGTCGACCAGCCACATGCGCTCCTCGTTATCGAGGAAATTCTCACATAGCGGATCGCAGTGGCAGGCAACCAGTGGCAGTTCATGGGCGGCAAGTGCGGCGCGCACCGTCTCCGCCTCCTTGAGGACATCGTGATAGCCCGAGGGCAGATCCACATCCTTGGTCGACAGGATCTTCAGGTAGCCGTCGATCATCGTGAAAAGTTCGAACCGGTTCAGGAACCTGGCGCCGCTCGTATGCAGCTTTCGGAAAATCTGCCCGGCCCGCGCCGGAGAACCAGCCCGGCTCTTGAACAACTCTCCCGTCATTGTCACAACATCCGGGAAAAATCGCGTTACCATGACGCCGCTCTGGTGATCGAAATGGATGAGTGGCGCGCTAACCCCGGTGCGCGCCGTCTCCCAGGCTGCCTCCGCCTCATGCGCCCGGTTGATGTATTCCTCCGTGCCCTTGCCAGGAAGGCGCAGGCACAGGAGACCATGTTCCGATTCCACCCGGAATACGCGATTGGTTAAGCCCCCGAGGCGCGAAATCGGCCCTATTTCACCGAACCGGTTCATCCGCGAAATCACCACCCGCGCGTCCGCAACGCCATCATCGCTCATCATTCAGCCTTTCAGCCGTTCCATTTTTCCGTCGTACAGGCAGCGTGGGCCCCGCAGCGCCCAATAGGTCTTCCCGAACGCCTCGATATTGAAGTCCGTTTCCCGGGCCAGTTCCACCGGCAGGTAGCCAAAAGCAATCGTCTTGCCGAGTGTATGCCCAAATCCGGTGCTGGTTGTCGAACCGACAACCCTGCCATCGTGCAGGATCGCCTCGCCGCCATGAAGCGGAGCAAATCCTTCGATGGTGAACGAACAGAGCTTGCGTGTCACACCAACAGCCTTGATCGCCTTCAGCGCGTCGCGACCGATGAACTGGCCCTTGTCGAGCGCCACGCAGAAGCCGAGCCCCGCTTCATAGGGGTTGTAGTCGGGCGAAATGTCGCCGGACCAGTAGAGATACCCCTTTTCCATCCGGCAGGAATCGATGGCGCGATAACCCGCATTGGCAATGCCATGCGCTTCGCCCGCCGCCCACAGTGTTTCGTAAACGTGCGCGGCAAACTCCTGCGGGATATAGAGTTCATAGCCAAGTTCGCCGACATAGCCGATCCGAACCGCCAGCGTCGAGGCGTTACCGATATCGATCATGCGTGCAGCAAGAAACGGCAGGCCCGCGTTGGACACGTCATCATCACTCACCGCCCGCAGCACGTCGCGAGCCCGGGGACCGCACAGATTGAGCGTCGTGAACCCGCCGGTGACCTCCGTCATTGCAATCTGCGAAGGCAGGTGCGCCCTCAGCCATCCACTGTCGCGCACCCCAAAACCCGAGCCGGTCACCATGTACCACAGGTCATCGCGCACATGAACGAGCGTCACATCTGCCTCAATGCCACCCTTTGCATTGCACAGCTGGGTGTAGACGGCCTTGCCCGCAGCACCCGAGAGATCGTTGGCCGCAATCTTCTGTAGCGCCTCTCCGGCACCGGCACCGGAAATCGCGAATTTGGCGAATGACGATTGGTCGATGATCGCCACCCGTTCGCGAATGGCACGGTGCTCTGCTGCCACATGATCGAACCAGTTGGGTTTGCCCTCGAAGGATGGGCTATCCTTCGCCTCAATATTTCGGGGCGCAAACCAGTTCGGGCGTTCCCACCCGAATTTCGAGCCGAACACCGCTCCGGCCCCGGCCAGCTTCTCATGCACCGGCGAACGCCGCAAACCACGCGCCGCATGGGCTTCCTCGCCCGGCCAATGGATCTTGTAGTAGGCTCCATAGGCTTCGATAGCGCGTGCCTCAAGATAGTGGAGCTGTGCCTGGACACCACCGAACCGCCGCACGTCAAAGGGCCAGAGGTCCATCCCGGCATCGCCGTGGAGAATGGTGTTGGCCATGGCAAGGCCCGCTCCGCCCGATGCAGCGATCCCTGCCGTGAAGCCGCAGGCCACATAGAAATTGTCGAGTTCGGGCGCCAGCCCCATGATCGGCTCGCCATCGGCAGAGACCGGAATTGGCCCGTTGATCACCGTCTGGATGCCGACCTCATTCAGCACCGGCAGGCGCTCGGCAGCAGGCAGCGCAAACCGCTCGAGCCGTTCCATGTTGGGCGGAAACAACTCACGTCCGAAGTCAAGCGGCGGCAGGCCGCGATGAAAGCCGCGCGATCCGTCCTCCCATCCGCCAATCGCAAACGATCCGGTATCGGGCTTGAGATAGAAATTCTTGTCGGGATCGCGGAGCGTCGTAAGGCCTGGATCGAAATCGAGCGTCTTCTCGGTCAGGAAATACTGGTGCTCGACGACGCCTGCGGCGAGCGGAACGCCCGCCATGTTGCCGACCCGCTTGGCCCATAGCCCGGCGCAGTTCACAAGGGTATCGCAGGCAATATTGCCGCCATTGGTGACTACGCCAAGCGCCCGGCGGCCCTCGATGGCGATCTCTTCAACGCAAACCCCTTCCTCGACCCGCGCGCCATGCATGCGCGCACCCTTGGCATAGGCCATGGTCAGCGAATATGGATCGATATAGCCGTCACCGGGAATGAAGGCGGCGCCATGCAGGCCGTCCGTCGTGATATAGGGGAAGTGCCCCCTGGCCTCGTCAGGCGAAAGCGAATGGCAGTCGACGCCAAAGCTCTTGGCCTGCCCCATGGCGCGGCGGATTTCGCTCCACCGCGCTTCGCTTCCTGCCAGTCTGAGCGATCCCACCTTCTTCCAGGAAATCGCCTGCCCAGTCTCCGCTTCCAGCCGGTCGAAAACCGCCACGGAATTCTGCATGAGCCGCGTCAGGTTGCGCTTGCCCCGCAATTGTCCAACCAGCCCAGCCGCATGCCAGGTGCAGCCATGGGTAAGCTGCGCTTTCTCAATCAGCAGCACTTCCTTCGCCCCGTCGCGTGCGAGATGATAGGCAAGCGACGTGCCGATGGCGCCACCACCGACAATCAGGATATGGACGTGCCGGTCGGCGCGAAAACTCAAGATCTCACTCGCAGGTTCTGAGGATCGTAAAGCGGTTCCAGATGCACCCGCGCCTTCAGGGTTTCCTTCGCCACGACCAGCTCATAGTGGCCGCTGCGCACATAGTCCGCGCTGACACCCTCGGGGTTGCGGACGTAGCCATAGCCGATAGGCTTGCCAACGGTGTAGCCAAAGCCGCCGCTTGTCAGGTAGCCGGCAAATGCGCCATTGCGCAGGATGGTCTCGCGACCCACCAGCACCACATCCGGATCATCCGTGGTGAATCCGGCCAGCATCTTGGTGAGCGGCGCCTGGGCCGCCGCAACGCAGGCTTCGCGGCCAAGGAACGGCTGGTTGGATTTGAGCTTGACCGCCCAACCGAGCCCCGCATGAAACGGCGTGTCATTGGGCGTGATATCGGCGCCCCAGGCATGATAGCCTTTTTCCAGCCGGAGCGATTCCAGTGCCCGGTATCCGGCAGGTGCAATGCCGTGTGCCGCACCCGCCTGCATCAGCGCATCGAACACCTCGCCCGTCGCGCCGATCGGCATGTGCAGCTCCCAGCCAAGTTCGCCCACGTAGGTCACCCGCAACGCCCGCACTGTGTGTCCGGCGATTTTGATCTCGCGGATGTGTCCAAAACCAAAGCCCGCGTTGGACATGTCGGCCTCGGTAATGGCCTGGATCACCTGGCGCGAGCGAGGTCCCATCACCGACAATGTGCCCCACGCTTCGGTGACATCCGTCAGGGTAGCGTCGAGTCCGGTCTTGATGTGATCGGCGATCCACGCGAAATCATGCGTGCGGAATCCCGTACCGGTTACGATATAGAACAGGTCCTGGGCCAACCTTCCTACTGTCAGGTCGCACTCGATGCCACCCCGCGTATTCAGCATTTGGGTATAGATGAGCCGCCCTTCGGGCTTGTCGACACCATTTGCGCAGATCCACGACAGCGCCTCGGCCGCATCGCGGCCCCTGATTTCGTATTTTGCGAACGAGGACTGGTCGAAGACCCCTGCCCGCTCGCGCACCGCCCTGTGCTCCTCCCCGGCCGGTGCAAACCAGTTCTGCCGCCCCATCGAATAGATATCCCTGGGTTCGATGCCGGCAGGCGCAAACCAGTTTGGCCGCTCCCAGCCGAGCTTTGAACCGAAACAGGCATTGAGTGATTTGAGCCGCTCATACAGCGGCGAAACGATGCGCGGCCGTCCGCTCGCATACTCCTCATGCGGGAACCCGATGGTGTAGTGCTTGCCATAGGCTTCGAGCGTACGTTCGCACAGCCAGGTGCGGTCCTTGTGCAGGTCGGAAAAGCGCCGGATATCGACCGTCCACAGGTCCATCGGCGCTTCGCCCGAATGCACCCATTGCGCCAGAACCCATCCCGCCCCGCCGCCGGACGCGATGCCGAACGCATTGAACCCCGCGCCCACGTAAAAGTTCTTCAGTTCAGGTGCCGCACCCAGAATGAAATTGCCGTCCGGCGTGAAGCTTTCCGGCCCGTTGATCATCTTCTTGATGCCGGTGGTCTCGAGCGCTGGAATGCGCGCCAATGCCTGTCCCATGTGCTGCTCGAAATGATCCCAGTCATCCTCGAAGAGCTGGAACTCGAAATCCCCGGGCACGTCGCCAAGCGTCCATGCCTGAGGATCGGGCTCATAGCCGCCCATCACCAGGCCACCCACTTCCTCCTTGAAATATGTGCGCCGGTCGGGATCGCGGATCGTCGCCGCGTCGGGGGAAAGCCCTTCGACTTTTTCGGTGATGATATACTGATGCTTGACCGGTTGCAGGGGAACACTGACACCGGCCATGGCGCCGATCTGGCGTGCCCACTGCCCGCCGCAATTGACCACACGCGCGCAGGAGATCCTGCCCATGTTGGTCATCACGGCGGTAACACGGCCATCGGCAATGTCGAAGCTCGTGACGCGCACGCCCTCGAACAGCTTGGCGCCGTGCATCCGGGCACCCTTGGCCAGAGATTGCGCGATGTCGGATGGGCTGGCCTGTCCGTCGGTCGGCAGGAAGGATGCGCCCACCAGATCGTCCACCGCCATGAGCGGCCACATCTTCTTGACCTCATTGGCCGAGAGGAGATGCATTTCCATGCCGAAGCTTTGTGCCGTGGTCGCCAGCCGCTTGTACTCGGTCCACCGGTCCTCATTGCAGGCCAGCCGCAGGCAGCCGGTCATTTTCCATCCCGTGGCAAGGCCGGTTTCCTGGTCGAGCTTCTTGTAGAGATCGACCGAATATTTGAGCACCTGTGTGATCGAGGCGGACGAGCGCAACTGGCCGACAAGCCCCGCGGCATGCCACGTCGATCCGGACGTCAGCTTGTTCTGCTCCAGCAGCACCACATCCGCCTTGTGATCGCGTGCCAGGTGATAGGCGGTGGAACAGCCGATAATGCCGCCACCGATCACGATGACTTCTGCATGTGTGGGAAGGGTCAATGTGGGCAGTCCGCGGTCGGGAAGTGCATCAGAGCTTGCCATACCTGAACTCGTAGGTCTCCAGCAGATTGTCGAACCGGTTCAGGTACTCCGCCGCATAGGCAACGTAGTCGACGCCTGGTGCATTGAGATAGATTTCAGAGATCATCCCCCAGGCTGCTTCGCGCAGCGCCGATGCCGTTTTCATGGCATCGAAGGAGCGCCACAGCGCTTCCGTTGGCGGCCGGTCGAAATAGGTCTCCAGCAGCACCTCTTCCTCCAGCCGCCCGAATGAACTGTTGGAGGCGATATTGGAAAGGTCGAACATGGCGGTGCCATAGGCGCCATACTCCCAGTCGATGAGCCACAGCCGCCTGCCATCTTCGAGAAAATTCGCCGGCAGAAGATCGTGGTGGCCGAAGATGATGGGAAGCGCCACCTGGGCTTCTTCGAGCTTGCTGCAGATGGCGAGCCAGCGCGGAAAATCTCCGGCGTGGCGATGGTTGTTGGTCTTGAGGGTCACGCCATAGTCGCGCAACACGTGAAACACCCAGAAGATCGCACCAGGGCCTGTCATGCGCTTGGGCATTTCGGTGTGGCAGCGCTTCACCATTTCCACGCAGCGCGCCGAATCCGCCCTGACGTCTTCCTCGCCATAGGCCCGCGCATTGAGATAGCGCACGATCATGATGCCTGGCTCGTCATAAACCGTTTCGGGCGAGAGCCCGGCTTCGAAGGCGGCACGGCTGGCGCGGAGTTCCGCTGCCCTGAACACGTGATGCGCCGGGTAGTCTTCGCCCACCCGCGCTACATAGGTTCCGGTTGAATCGACGACGGTGAAACTGGCGTTGCTGACCCCGCCCTTCAAAGGCGTGATGCTGCGCAAATCCTTCCAGTACGGAAGGCCGCGAACCCGGTCTTCCGGATTTTGCATAGAGCGATTCCCCTCAAACTGACGCTGGCAATGTCTGCGGGACGTAGGCGCGAGTCAACGCCCGTCGGTGCTCAGTGGGTCTTGAGGCTTTCCGCTGCGCGGAGCGCCTCGTCCACCTCATGCGCCAGTTCCGACGCCTTGCTCACCGGATCGAATTGCTTCCCTGTGCGGGCAAGCGTTTCGATTTCGTTGCAAAGCGCGGCCGCCCGCCTGGCGCCTATATTGCTGCACATCGATTTGAGCGCGTGCACCGCGTCGGCCAGCTCGCCGATCTCGCCGCTCTCGGAAAGCCGCCTGACCGTCGCCATCGACTTGGGAACGTGCACGGCGAACAGGTTCAGCACGCGCTGCAGGAGTTCGTCGGTTCCGCCCACACCCTTCAACTCGTCGATCACGCTGCTGTCGATCACCGGCAGACCGCTGCCTTGCTGCTGCTGACTGTTGATGTTCATGCCTTGCACCTCGGGCCCCGCACCCACACAATTTCTCCGTCCATCGCGGCACGAAGAAATAACCTCCGATGGCATTTTCCCCGGCTGCCACCGCCGGATCGGAGATTAACCACAACTGGTTAAGATTGGACTGCATCTATTAGCGTTACCCATCATTAACAATGTCGCCTTTATCGTGGCGGCCGGTGGAGAGGCCATGACATTGCATCAGACAGGAATGACACTGCCGGACGAGGGACATACCCCGCTGAGACTTGCACTGATCGTCGACGACGATCCGATCATGCGCGATCTCGCGGCCTTCCGCCTTGCACCGCTCGGATACACCTGCCGTTGTGTCGAAAACGGCGAAGAGGCCACCGGTCTTCTGGCCCAGGAAGCCTATGCCCTGGCCATCGTCGACCTGAACATGCCGAAGCTCGATGGCTTCGGCCTCCTCAAGCACATCCGCCAGCATCCCCGCACCATCGACCTTCCGACCATCGTTGCCACCACCAACGATGACCGCCAGTCGATCGAGAAGGCCTATGCGCTGGGGGCGTCGTCCTTCGTCACCAAGCCCATCAACGGGACGCAGTTCCTGCATCACATCCAGTTTGTCGTCCGCAGCGGCGAGACGGAACACAAGCTCCGCCAGGCCCAGGCCGCGGCGGAAGCCGCGAGCAACATGAAGAACGGCCTGTTCCTCATGCTCAGCAACGAATTGAAGCATCCGGTGACATCGCTGGCAGGCTTCGCCAACACCCTGGCCTCCGCGCTGAAGCATCGCGTCGAGGCCATCGAGGCCGATCACCTGCTGCAGATGGTCGATGCCGCGAAAAACCTCAATGCCATCATCAGCGACCTTTTGCTCTATTCGCGCACCCTGGGCGGCAGCGACCGTCTCGAACCCGAACTCACTTTGCCGAGCAGCCTCATTTCCGATGCCGCGGCCGTCATGCGGGGCAAGGCCCGCGAGAAGAATGTCATCCTCAATTGCCGCAACGCCTTTGACGAAAACCCCGTCAACTGCGATGGCAAGCTCATCCAGCGCGCCCTCCTCAAGCTTATCGACAACGCCATCCGCTTTTCGCCCGATGGCGGCACGGTCGAAATTTGGGCCCATGAAAAGGACGATGCCTCTATGGTCATTTCGGTCCGCGACAACGGCCCGGGCATGAGCGAGCGCCGTCTTGCCGAAATCATGCGGAAGGATCTTGTGGGAACAGCCAGCTATGTCCGCCAGCCGGGCGGCGGACTGGGCCTGGGCCTGATGATCGCACGGTCGATTGCCGAAGCCCATGGCGGCGAATTGATCTGCCAGACCGCACCCGGCCAGGGCATGGTCGCCGCCCTCTATATCCCGGCCCAGCCAATGGCCGAACCCATCGCCAAGGTGGCGTGATATTTGGCGGGGGATGCCGCGAGTGCGCCCCGCCGAAAATTGAATGCACTGCCACCGAATTTGGGGTGCAATCCAGCACTGATACCGAAATTTTCATTGTTTAGATCGGAATGACGTTTTCACGTTCAGCTTCATCGAAAAGCCGCCGGCTTTCGCCCAAGTCCAATCTGTACCCAAACTCTCCACTCTTGTAGAAGCCTGCCAACGTTCTAAGTGCGCCTTGTGAGCGAGCGGCGGCGGCTCTTTCAATTAGCGACTTGCCGAGTCCCACGTTCCTAGGCATCCCCCCTGTGCCATAAACATGCATAACTCCGAGGCGCCATATAGCATGCGGATGGCCGAGGTCGGCAGCCTTACAAAGCAATCTATTGGCCTCGGCGAGATTGATATCCACTCCTTCGCCAGATTCATGATGCATTGCGAGCTCGTAGGTTGCGTGCATCTGACCCAACTCGGCAGCAGTTTGCAACATGCTCAGGCGCCGTTTTAGGAGTGCTTCAGGAGTCTCCTCTGCCAGACCAAACCTTGCCAGCTGATATGCGGCCTCTGCATTGCCCTTTGCCAACAAAGGCTCCAGAATCTTTCTGGCTTGCTTGAGCCGTGCTGACTCGATGAGCTCAATTGCCCGTTGTAACTGAAATCTATCTGCTTCTCTATCTGGCACGTTTAGACCGTTCCGCTATTGCGCCCGAACCAATTTACCATTTGGGCTTCTGCACGCGCAAGGAATGTGTTTCGGTTGACAACCAAGCTTCTGCGTTGCATCGCGTTTTCCATTCTTGACCGCTGTACTAAAATTTGACCCAGAACCCGTACCGAACGCAAACTTTCTTGTCGGATCTTCTGGACAATTTCCGGGAATATTGTCATTGCAATCTGCTCGGCAGTTGCACGTCCAAAGGCCGCGTCTTGTGTCCGGAAATGGGAGCGTTCTTGTGACTGCGTTTGGATCATCGCCGGGCAATCACAACACAGCTGCGACTGCCAGTCCCCCAAGCAGATATCCGCCAGCAGTGACAATACCGTCAACAATGATGGGAATGGCAGGAATCACAAACACGAACTGACCCTCGGGATCGGTGTGCATCATCGGCGAGTTGAGGGCATAAATTTCGGTGACAGTGCACTCAATTCAATGCAGTTCTCTCAGATTCAAATCTGTACAATTGCGTGCGCTGCCACCGCATCCGAAAGAACGGAGAAGGGCGAGCAATAGGAAGCGTCCGATATCCCGCTAACGTCCGAAAATGTAGCAATTCGCCAGGCTGCCGCCGTAGCCTGTGGCAGCCCAAAAATCTTGCGCGCGACTGTGTTGCCTATCACATCGGCATCGCCGCCCATTCTCTATCCCTGCTTTTGACGGCCAGGCACCGGTCTAACCGGCGCAGGCCCAAACCAGGAGACCCGATCATGTCCAAAGACGATGAAACCGCCACGAAGACCGTTCTTGACGTTCTGGCCGACAAGAACATCGCCGGCCTCACCTTCACGCTCGGCGATTTCGGCGTTGTTCCGAAGATGTATGCCGATGTGTCCGGCGCCATCAGGAACAAGAAAATCACGGTGCTCGTCGAGGCATCGCTCAAATCCACCAAGGTGCAGGCGCTCTATGTCAACGAGCTGAAGCTCGGAGACAAGAACTACTTCCTGTACAACACGATTTTCCTGCGCGATCCCGATCTCACCGGTGGCGCAGCCGATCCCAGGGAACGGATAAACACCGCGTTCAATGCAATGATGGGCATCGTTCATGAATGCACCCATGCGGGCTTTGACCAGCGCAAGCTCAAGAAGGTGACGACAGCCTATAACGAAGGCGCTGCCTATATTGCAGGCGCCATGTTCGGCGTGGCGAAAATGCGCGAGATGGGCGGTAAGCCCGAGAAAATCCATCCCCCCAGTTCGCCGGTCAGCATCGAGAGTATTGCCTGGAACATCGCCCTCAAGCTGGAGGGTGCGAGGGACCGGACCGTTGCCACCGGCAAGGCCAACGCGCTCTTTGTCGAGATCGGCAAGAAACCCGAATACAAGGACAAGATGAAGGATATCGTAACCCTTGACGGCATCGACCAGACCTGGGGCCCCAGGTGATGTGGGGGGAGGCCGGAGCCGGTCGTCGCGGCCCTCCATATATCGGCCGAACCCATCGCCAGGGTAGCCTGAGATCCACCCCCCAACAATCCCTTGCATAGGCTTGGCCGCGGGGCTATATCACGCGGCAACTTAGGTTCACTCACATAACCACGAAAGTGGAGCGTATGAGAGTGGGTCCCAGCCGGGACCCGCTTTTTTTGTTGCCTCGACAGACCATGACTGACACCCGACTGACACGTGAAACCGGCCCGGCCCTGCGGGTCGTAGCCTTGGCCGAACCCGTGCTGCAAAGCCTGGGGTTCAGGCTCGTGCGCGTGCGCCTCAGCGGGCCGACCCTGCAGATCATGGCCGAACGGCCGGACGGAACCTTTTCGATAGATGACTGCGAAAAGGTCAGCCGCGCCATGTCGCCGATCCTCGATGTCGAGGACGTCATCAATTCGCGCTACCATCTCGAAGTGTCCTCTCCCGGGATCGACCGGCCGCTGGTGCGCGCCGAAGATTTCGAGAATTGGGCCGGCCACGAAGCCAAGATCGAAATGGCCGTGCCCGTCGCCGGCCGCAAGCGTTTTCGAGGCGTTCTTGAAGGCTATGCCGATGGCGAGATCCGCCTTTACATCGACAGCCCCGAAAAAGGTGCTGAAAAGCTTCTCGTCGGCGTTCCCTTCTCTGACATCGCCGACGCCCATCTGGTATTGACCGGCGAACTGATTGCCGCAGCCCGCCAGCGCCTGCCCGTGCAGGCCTTGGGCGATGGCAGTGACTGGACTGACGATAACCCTATCCCCCTATCCAAGAAGGAGTAGCGGACATGGCTGAAGGAGCTGTGAGCGCAAACAGGCTAGAACTGTTGCAGATTGCCGATGCGGTCGCGCGCGAAAAATCGATCGATCGCAGGGTCGTCCTGCAGGCGATGGAGGATGCCATCCAGCGCGCGGCGAAGTCCCGCTATGGCGCGGAAAACGAAATCCGCGCCGAGATTGACGCCAAGACGGGCGAAACCCGGCTGAACCGCCTGCTGCTGGTGGTCGAGAAGGTGGAGAACGACGCCACCGAGATCAGCCTCATCGAGGCCAATCGCCGGAACCCTGCCGCCACCATCGGCGACTATATTGCCGAAGCCCTGCCGCCCATCGAGTTCGGCCGCATCGCCGCGCAGAACGCCAAGCAGGTGATCGTGCAGAAGGTGCGCGATGCCGAGCGCGAGCGCATGTACGAGGAGTTCAAGGACAGGATCGGCGAGATCGTCCACGGCTCCGTCAAGCGTGTCGAATATGGCAACGTCATTGTCGATCTTGGCCGGGGCGAAGCCATCGTCCGGCGCGATGAATCGCTGCCGCGCGAAACCTTCAAGACCGGCGACCGCATCCGCGCCTATGTCTACGACGTGCGCCGCGAGCAGCGTGGACCCCAGATATTCCTGTCGCGCACCCATCCGGAATTCATGTCGAAACTGTTCCGCCAGGAAGTGCCGGAAATCTATGATGGCGTCGTCGAAGTCGTCTCCGTCGCCCGCGATCCGGGCTCGCGCGCCAAGATCGCCGTGCGTTCGAAGGACGGTTCAATCGATCCGGTCGGCGCCTGCGTCGGCATGCGCGGCAGCCGCGTCCAGGCCGTCGTCAATGAACTGCAGGGTGAAAAGATCGACATCATCCAGTGGTCGCCCGACGTCGCTACTTTCGTGGTCAACGGACTGGCGCCCGCTGAAGTCAGCAAGGTGGTTCTCGACGAGGAGGCAGAGCGCATCGAAGTCGTGGTGCCGGACGAGCAGTTGTCGCTGGCCATCGGCCGGCGCGGCCAGAACGTCAGGCTCGCCTCGCAGCTCACCGGCTGGGATATCGACATCATGACCGAAGCCGAAGAGTCCGAGCGCCGCCAGAAGGAATTCAACGAGCGCACGAAAAACTTCGTCGATGCCCTTGATGTTGACGAGATGCTTGCCCAACTCCTGGCTTCCGAAGGGTTCAGCAGCGTCGACGAGATCGCCTACGTCGAACCCAATGAAATTTCATCCATCGAAGGTCTTGACGATCAGACCGCCGAGGAACTCCAGACCCGGGCGCGCACTTATCTTGAGCGCCTGGCGACCGAACAGGACGACCGCCGCCGCGAGCTTGGCGTGGCCGATGAACTCGTCGAAATTCCCGGCGTCACCGGTGCCATCATGGTGGCCCTGGGCGAGGCTGACGTGAAGACGGTCGAGGACCTCGCTGGCTGCGCCACCGATGACTTGACCGGCTGGACCGAGCGCAAGGGCAGCGACGTGACCAAGCACAAGGGCGCGCTGACTGACCTTGGCGTGTCGGCCGCCGACGCGGAGTCCATGATCATGGCCGCCCGCGTCAAGGCCGGCTGGATCGAGGCAACGCCCGAGGTCGTCGAGGAGGCAGCCGCGGAGGCCTGAACCACGAATGGAAACGGAAACGGATGAAGCGTTGGCCGATCGCATGTGCATCGTCACCCGCGCCGTGCTTGATGAAAGCGCGCTCATCCGTTTTGTCCGCGGCCCGCAAGGCGAAGTTGTGCCGGATCTCAACCGGTCGCTTGGCGGCCGCGGCGTCTGGGTTTCACTGGCCCGGAATAAATTGGCCGAAGCCCAGAGGAAGGGGCTTTTTTCCAGGGGCTTCAAGGCCGAAAGCCGGGCCGATGCTGGTCTGCCGGACCTCGTAGGAACGCTATTGCGAAAATCGGCGCTGTCATACCTTTCGCTGGCCAAGAAGGCTGGCGATGCGGTTGCCGGTTTCTCGAAATGCGAGGATATGCTGCGCAGCGGCCGCGCCCGGTTGATGGTGCACGCTGCGGAAGCGGCAGCCGACGGGCGCAGGAAACTCGGCCAGGGTGGCTTCGAAAACGTCGAAATCATTGATGTTTTCACCGAAGCTGAATTGAATTTGGCATTAGGCAGGGCACATGTGGTACATGCTGCCGTGGCCAAGGGCGGACTCGCCGGTAAACTATTGGCTGCGGCGCGCAGGATCGAGGCCTACGAGGCCAACTGATGCGCTGGAATTGAAGAGAGAGCATGACGGACACGAACGATACCAAGGACCGCAATAACCAGGGTGCAGGACGCCAGGGCGGGGGAACTTTGACCCTCAGGCCCCGTCCCGTCGAGCAGAGCCGTGTGAAGCAGAACTTCTCCGGCGGGCGCACCAAGACGGTCGTGGTCGAAACCAAGCGCAAGCGCTTCGGCGACGAGCGCCCGGCGGCCCCCGAGGCCAAGCCGCAGTTCCAGACCCAGCCCAAGATTGCCACGCAGGCGCCGGACAAGGCGCGTGCAGCACCGGCACAGCCCCAGTCCCCCACCCGCTCTGGCGTGGTGTTGCGCACCCTGACGGCCGAGGAAAAGGAAGCGCGCGATCGCGCCCTTGCCGACTCGCGTGTGCGTGAAGCCGATGAGCGCCGCCGCCAGGAAGACGAGTCCAAGCGCCGTCAGGAGCATGACGAACGCGACCGCAAGGAACGCGAAGCCGCCGCGCGCCGCAAGGCCGATGAAGAAGCACGCCACAAGTCCGATGACGAAGTCCGCAAGAAGGCCGAGGAAGCCGCCAAGAAACTGGTGACCAAGCCGGCCGCCGTCAACGTGGCCGATGACGACGACTCGCCATCTAAGAATTTGCGCGCCAAGCGCGAGATCAAGGCCCCGGCGCCGGTTCGCACCAAGGCCGACATGGAAAAGCGCCGCGGCCGGCTGACCGTCGCCAACGCCCTCGATGAAGGCGATGAGCGCAACCGCTCCGTTGCTGCCTTCCGCCGCCGCACCGAGCGCCTCAAGAAGCAGGCCCAGGGCTTCCAGATGCCCACCGAAAAGATGAGCCGCGAGGTCATCATTCCGGAGGCGATCACCATTCAGGAACTCGCCAACCGCATGGCCGAGCGCGCCGTCGATATCATCAAGTACCTGATGAAACAGGGCCAGATGCATACCATCAACGACGTGATCGATGCCGACATGGCCCAGATCATCGCCGAGGAAATGGGCCACAAGGTCAAGCGTGTTTCGGAATCGGACGTGGTCGAAGGCCTCTCCGCCGACACCGACACCGCCGAACAGCGCCAGTCGCGCCCGCCCGTGGTCACCATCATGGGCCACGTCGATCACGGCAAGACCTCGCTGCTCGACGCACTCCGCAAGACCAACGTCGTGGCGGGCGAAGCCGGCGGCATCACCCAGCACATCGGCGCCTATCAGGTCGAAACCCGGAACGGCATTATTACCTTCATCGATACGCCGGGCCACGAGGCCTTTACCGCCATGCGCGCGCGCGGCGCCAAGGCCACCGACATCGTGATTCTCGTGGTCGCCGCCGATGATGGCGTCATGCCGCAGACGGTCGAAGCCATCAATCACGCCCGCGCCGCCGAAGTGCCGATCATTGTCGCGATCAACAAGGTCGACAAGCAGTCGGCCAATCCCAATCGTGTGCGCACCGATCTTCTCCAGCATGAGATCGTTGTCGAAAGCATGGGCGGCGATACCCTCGAGGTCGAAGTCTCGGCCATGAAGGGTACCAATCTCGACAAGCTGCTCGATATCATCCTGCTTCAGGCCGAGGTTCTCGATCTCAAGGCCAATCCGGACCGTGAAGCCGGCGGCCTCGTAGTCGAAGCCCAGCTCGACAAGGGCCGTGGCCCCGTGGCCACCGTTCTGGTCCAGCGCGGTACGCTCCGCCTGGGCGACATTTTCGTCGCAGGCTCGGCCTGGGGCCGTGTGCGTGCCCTGGTCAACGACAAGGGCGACCAGGTGAAGGAAGCCGGACCGTCGACTCCTGTCGAGGTTCTGGGCCTCAATTCAGCGCCCGAAGCCGGCGATACCTTTGACGTTGTGCCCAATGAAGCCCGCGCCCGCGAGATCACTGAATACCGCGACAGGAAGCGCCGCGAGACCCGCGGCCTCGCCTCGACGCGCTCTTCGCTTGAGCAGATGATGAACCAGATGAAGGAAGGCGGGATCAAGGAATTCCCCATCCTCGTCAAGGCCGACGTGCAGGGCTCCGCCGAAGCCATCGTCCAGGCCCTCGAAAAGATCGGCAACGACGAAATCCGCGCCCGCGTCATCCATTACGCAGTGGGCGGCATCAACGAGAGCGATATTGGCCTTGCCACGGCATCCAACGCCGTTGTCTTGGGCTTTAACGTTCGCGCGTCCGGCCAGGCCCGCGATGTGGCCGAGCGCGCCGGCATCGAGGTCCGCTATTACAACATCATCTACGACCTGGTGGACGATATCAAAGCCGCCATGTCCGGCAAGCTTGCGCCGGAACTGCGCGAAACCTTCCTCGGCAATGCCCGCATCCTGGAGATCTTCAATATCACCAAGGTCGGCAAGGTCGCCGGCTGCCAGGTCACCGAAGGCGTGGTCCAGCGCGGCGCCAAGGTCCGTTTGATCCGCGACAACGTCGTTATCCACGAAGGCACCCTCTCGACCCTCAAGCGCTTCAAGGACGAAGTCCGCGAAGTCCAGGTCGGCCAGGAATGCGGCATGGCCTTCGAAGGCTATCAGGACATGCGCTCCGGCGACGTGATCGAATGCTTCCGGGTGGAAAAGGTCCAGCGCAAACTGGAGTAGTTCAGGTTGGTCTCCATGGCCGGGCCCGACCGGCCATCCCGTCTGGTTCACCGGCTCATGGCCGGTGATGGAGAGGTTGGAATGGACAGTCATGAGCAAGAGCAATGCCCCATCCCAGCGCCAGCTCCGCGCCGGTGAACTGATACGCCACGCACTGGCAGATGTGTTTTTGCGCGCTGAAACCAGCGATCCTCTGTTGGAAAAACTCATCCCGAGCGTTGTCGAGGTGCAGATTTCGCCCGACTTGAAGATCGCAACAGCCTTTGTGCGCACCTTCATCGAAGGCCAGGAAAAGACCTTGCTTGAAGCCCTCAATCGCAACAGGAAATACATTCGCGGCCTGATCGCTCCAAAGATCGAGATGCGCTTCACCCCGGAAATTCGCTTTCGCGTCGATACCGCACTCGATTACGCCAGCAAGATCGATGAACTCCTGCACCGTCCCGAAGTCGCACGGGATCTCGAAAAAGAATGATTGTAACCCCCATTATCGTCACCCCAGCGAAGGCTGGGGTCCAGCTTGCGACATACGAAGTTTTGCGGGCAAAGCAGGATACCAGCTCTCGCTGGCATGACGGACATTGGTGAAAAGCCGAGGTTCGCCAGTCCACGGCTGGGTGGTGTTCGACAAACCCTATGGCATGACCTCCACCCAGGCTGTCGGCAAGATTCGCTGGCTGTTCAATGCCGGCAAGGCAGGCCATGGCGGCACGCTTGATCCGCTCGCAACCGGCCTGCTCCCCATCGCGCTCGGCGAGGCCACCAAGACCGTCCAGTGGGCCATGGAAGGCGAAAAAATATATCGCTTCGCTACCAAATGGGGCGAAGAACGCTCCACCGACGATCTCGAAGGCGAAATTACCCAACAATCAGTCCAGCGCCCCTCCCGGCTTGAGGTCGAGTCGATTCTGTCACGCTTCCAGGGTGAGATCATGCAGGTTCCACCGCCATTTTCCGCCATCAAGGTTGCAGGCGAACGGTCCTACGATCTGGCCCGCGCCGGTGCCGCAGTGGAACTGGCCCCCCGGCCGGTCATCATCGAAAAACTGCAGTTGGCCGGTTACCCGGACCCTGACCATGCCGTCTTCGAGGTCACCTGCGGCAAGGGCACCTATGTCCGCGCCCTTGCCCGCGATATCGGCCGGGCGCTGGGCTGCCTCGGCCACGTTACGTCACTTCGGCGCATCAAAGTCGGCCCCTTTTCCGAGTCCGATATGATTCCTCTGGAATTGCTTGAGGAAATGCGCCATAAGCCCCCCGGCGATAACGCCATGGAAGGGGCTCTCCGCCCGATCGAGACCGTGCTGGACGGCATCCCGGCACAGGCCGTGAACGACGCGGAGGCCCAACGCCTGAAGCAGGGACAGAGTGTCCTGCTCAGAGGCGCGAATGCTCCCATCGCTTCCGATGCGGTTTTGGTGACTTGGGGTGGAAAACCCCTCGGCATCTGCAGCATTGAGCAGGGATCGCTCAAGCCGAAGCGTCTTTTTAACCTGTAACCATTTGGAGATGGCCGAATGACCATGACTGCAGAGCGCAAGGTTGCGCTCGTTAAGGAATTTGCGACGAAAGACGGCGACACAGGTTCGCCCGAAGTCCAGGTTGCGATCCTCACGGAACGCATCACCTACCTGACCGATCACTTCAAGACCCACAAGAAGGACAATCATTCCCGCCGTGGGCTTCTGAAGATGGTCAGCCGCCGCCGCGGCCTGCTCGATTATCTGAAATCGAAGGACGAAGCGCGCTATCAGGTGCTCATCAAGCGTCTGGAAATCCGCCGTTAGGCGGGTTTCGAAAGTCAGTATGAGCGGGCGGATCACCGATTTGCCGCCCGTGTCCCCATGTATGGTATCCCGGCAATAGGGCCGGGTCCAACGCCCAAAGGGGATGCCGCCCAAAGTGGTGGTGAACGCGATCAAAGCGGCGGCGAAGGGCAAAAGGAAAATCTAGATGTTTCATATCGATGTAGAAGAAATCGAGTGGGCTGGCCAAACCCTCCGCCTCGAAACCGGCCGCATGGCCCGTCAGGCCGATGGCTCTGTCCTCGCCACCATTGGCGAAACCACCGTCCTCGCCACGGCTGTCGCCGAAAGGAATGCCAAGCCCGGCATCGACTTCTTCCCGCTGACCGTCAACTATCAGGAAAAGACCTACGCCGCAGGCAAGATCCCCGGCGGCTACTTCAAGCGTGAAGGACGCCCGACCGAACGCGAAACGCTCATCTCGCGCCTGATCGACCGCCCGATCCGTCCGCTCTTCGTTCCGGGCTTCCGCAACGAGACTCAAGTGATCGCCACGGTCCTCTCCTACGATCTCGAAAACGATACCGATATCGTGGCCCTCGTCGCCTCCTCCGCCGCCCTCACCCTTTCTGGCATTCCCTTCATGGGCCCGATCGGTGCCGCCCGCGTCGGTTATATTGACGGCGAATATGTGCTGAACCCGACCGTTGAGCAGCAGAAACTCTCGGCGCTTGATCTCGTCGTCGCCGGCACCCAGGACGCCGTGCTGATGGTCGAGTCGGAAGCCAAGGAGCTTTCCGAAGAGATCATGCTCGGCGCCGTCATGTTCGGCCATCGCGGCTTCCAGCCGGTGATCGAGGCCATCATCCGCATGGCCGAGCGCTCGTCGCGTGAGCCGCGCGACTTTACCCCGCCAGATGACGAAGCTCTCTATGGCCAGGTGAAGTCTATCGCCGAAGCCGAGGTTCGCGCCGGCTATGCCATTCCCACCAAGGAAGCCCGCCATGAAGCCGTGGCCAAGGCGAAGGACAAGGTCGTGGCCGAGCTGATTGGCGAAGGCAAGGAAAACGCCCCCACGCCGCAGAAGCTCTCCGAGTCCTTCAAGCATCTCGAAAAGGACGTGGTGCGCAATTCGATCCTCGACACCGGCCTCCGCATTGACGGCCGCGACACCAAAACCGTGCGCCAGATCGTGGCCGAGGCCAGTGTGCTGCCACGCACCCACGGCTCGGCCCTGTTCACCCGCGGCGAAACCCAGGCGCTTGTCGTCACCACGCTGGGCACCGGCGAGGACGAGCAGTACATCGACTCGCTCGATGGCACCCACAAGGGCACCTTCATGCTGCACTACAACTTCCCGCCCTACTCGGTCGGCGAAGTGGGCCGCATGGGTGGCACCGGCCGCCGCAAAATCGGCCATGGCAAGCTCGCCTGGCATGCGCTCCATCCGCTGCTGCCCAAGGCTGAGGAGTTCCCCTACACCATCCGCGTCGTCTCGGAGATCACCGAGTCGAACGGCTCGTCCTCGATGGCCACGGTCTGCGGCACATCGCTCGCACTGATGGATGCAGGCGTGCCGCTGAAGGCGCCCTGCGCCGGCATCGCCATGGGCCTCATCAAGGAAGGCGACCGCTACGCCGTGCTCTCGGATATCCTGGGAGACGAGGATCATCTCGGCGACATGGACTTCAAGGTCGCCGGCACTTCGGAAGGCATCACCTCGCTGCAGATGGATATCAAGATCACCGGCATCACCGAGGAGATCATGAAGATCGCCCTGTGGCAGGCCAAGGATGGCCGCCTCCACATTCTCGGCAAGATGGCGGAAGCCCTCGAAAAGGCCCGT
>JANMMJ010000191.1:0-24007 GCA_031373255.1 Hyphomicrobiales bacterium | reverse complement strand
CCCGTCTTCATCCCCGCATCGTGCTCCTTCAGAACAGCAATGATCTGCTCTTCCGTAAACCGCTTCTTCTTCATCGTCCGTCTCCTTCAGCAGGGCCGGACTCTAAATCTAGCTGGAGGAAATCCTCAGTGGCAGGTCAATACACTTTTGTTTGCTCGGCACTGAGGTTGTAAAGTTTGTTGCGGTATGATACTATCCTACCATGTCCGCTGCCGAGAAAATCAGCATTACGCTTACCCCGGAGATGAACCGGCTTATCAAGCAACGCGTCGAGGCGGGGGATTTCGCGTCTTCCAGCGAGTTGATCCGCGAGGCGCTGCGCGTCTGGCAGAAGCGCGAAGAAGAGCACCAGGAGCGCCTGGCTTTCATTCGCGCGCGGATTCAAAAATCGCTCGATGATCCCCGGCCGTCAATGCCGCTTGATGAGGTTCGCGCCGATTTCAGGCGCCACGTTGAAACGCGATCAAAGTCTGTTTCGTGAGGCATCTGCCGGTTCGCCTGCGCGCTGCCGCCAACCAGGACCTCAAAGACATATATGACTGGATCGTTTCCCAATCCGGCTACCCGCAAATCGCCGGGAAACTGGTTGGCCGCATCCTTGATCGCTGCGAGAGCCTCGGCGAATTCCCGATGAAGGGCCGCGCGAGGGACGATCTGCAACAGGGCATAAGGATACTGCCGTTCGAACGCTCCGCCGTAATCGCCTATCGCGTTCTGGCCGGCGAAGTCGAAGTGATCAATATCTTCTACGCTGGGCGCGACTATGAGACGTCCCTCTTCGACGGTGACGAGTCACCGCCGCCTCCCGAAGAATAGTTACGGCTCTTGCGGGGGATGACAATTTTCCCACAGACACCCACTTGACAAAGTTCTTGTTTTGTTCTGTACTGCTTCGATGGACTGGACAGAGGCTCTTGAACGTCATCGCGAACCGCTGATCGGCATTGTTGCGGCGCTGTTTGCCATGATCGGGCTTGGCGAGGGCGGTGCGGTCGAAAGGATTTCGGGGTCTTTGCATCGCGCGGTCTTGCGCGTGCTGCGTCCGGCAGAATCGGCGGTGCGGCGGCTGATCATGGTTGCGGCGCGCGGAATTGTGGTGAAGCCGCCGGCCGGCCGTCCGGCCCCGGCGGGACTCCATATTCCCGGCAAAAGTGGAGGCCGCGTTTCGTTTCAGCTGTTCGACCCGCGCCTGCGTTTCGACTGGGTCAACAGCCGCCGCCGCAGCGGAGGCTCCACGGCCTCGCCACGCATTCGCGTCATCGATATGGACTTTCACTGGCAGGCTCCGCTGTTCCGCGCGGCCGAGCCCGCCACAACCGCACCAGTACCAGCGGAGGACGACTCCGTCAGTGCGGCTCCCCTGTGCCGCCGGCTCGCTGCGATCAAAGGCGCGCTTGAAGACCTGCCGCGTCAGGCCAGGCGATATGTCCGCTGGCGGGAGCGGCCCTTCGCGGCGCGCCGTCCACGGTTTGCCATGACGCTCCGCCCGGGCAGGCCACCGGGCCATCGCAAAAAGCCAATCCATGCGGTCGATTCGATCCTGACCGAATGCGACTGGCTCGCCCGCAATGTGCCCGTGTCCGACACATCCTGAGCGCACCGGCCGATGCCGCCCATGGATCGCGCTTGCTTGCCGGGATCAGGATGCTTTCCGGTGGATGAGCTTCCTGACAATGCGATAGGCGGCCACGCAGAAGAGCAGGGCCAGGGCGAGCGCCAACACCGGGAAAGCAATGGCGAGCAGCGACATGCCGATTGCGCCAAACAGTTCCCCGGTTGCGATCGCAGGATTGCCCAGTCCGCCGGTCAAAACGGTTGAGTGTCCGCGCAGCAGCGTCGTCGCACCCTGGGTGATCGCTGCGGCGCCGCCTCCTGCTATGATCGCCAGTGTCCATTTCAGCATGGGCGGAAAATCGCCCATCACAGCCGCTGAAACAGCGATGCCGGCAATCACTGCTGCCGGGGTGGCGATTGAATCGAGCAGATTATCGAGGGCAGGAATGTAGTAAGCCATGACCTCGATTGCGGCGGCAATTGAAAGCATGAGGAGGGCGGGTGCGGTGCTCACCCAGGCGAAACTTTCTCCCACAGGCAGATAGCCGGCACGCGCCGAAAGACCCATGATCAGGAGCGGGATGAATACGCGAAAGCCGCTCGCCGCCGCAAGGCCGATGCCAAGGGCGGCTGGAAGCATGAATTCAAATCCGGAAACAGTCTCCACGTGCTGGCCTTTCGATACCGGGATTTATAGCATTGTCCCTGCTTCGTGCCAGCGGTTGAACCGAGGCCCAGAATTTGTTCTTATTGGCGGCGCGACTCGTTTGCTGCTTTGCCGGAGGACTGGGGTGAACCGCTACAAGCTGATTGGGCGATATGGCTGGGGCTCGGTGCTGAGTGAAGCGCAACTCGAATGGTATGGGCTACCCTATGATTTCGTCGAAGTGCCCAATCTGTTCGAATCCGAAGAGGCGCGCACAGCTTTGGCCAAGCTCAATCCGCTCTCGCAAGTCCCTACACTGATCCTGCCCGATGGCGCTGCGATGACGGAGAGCGCCGCGATCACGCTGCATCTCGCCGATGTCATGGAGCGTCATGATCTCGTGCCGTCCGCCGACGACATGGCCCGGCCGCAATTCCTCCGCTGGCTGATCTTTCTGGTGGCGAACATCTATCCCACCTTTACATACGCCGACGTGCCTACGCGGTTCGTGGCCGGCGAAGCGGCGGCGAAGGGCTTTCGCAACAATGTCGATATGTATGCGCAAGCACTTTGGCACATGGTGGAGGCGGAAGCGGGCGCGCCATGGTTTCTCGGCGAGCATTTTTCGGCGCTCGATCTTTATGTGTGCGCCATGACGCGATGGCGGCCACGGCGGGAATGGTTCGCAGCGCACACGCCAATGCTCACGGGCATTGCGAAGCGATGCGATGAGCTGCCACGGCTGAAGCAGGTTTGGGCGCGAAACTACCCGGCCTGATTGGGGAATTTACGCTCAAAGCCGCCGACCTTCTCGGCTATCCACTGGGCAAAATCGAAGTTGGGGCGCTCAAGATGGCTGAGCGGCCCTGGTTTTGCAGCACTGGCGCAGACACCGCGGTAGACCCGCTCGGTGCAGCCACGATCCTCAACGTTCACCTCATCCAGGAGCATTTTCAACTGGGCGAAATGTTCCTGGGCTTCAGGTGAATTTGCAAATTCCGGCGCCATGCCGCCGCCAAAAGTAATGTGCACCTGGCCAACACCGTGGGGATGAAGCGAGAGATACCAGAAATAGCCCGGCGTCAGGGTGATCAGCAGGCTCGGATAGATGGCAAGCAGGAACGTGGTGCGGCGGCGATCGCCCTGCATGCGCGTGTTGGAAGGATGGGCAAGCGCGATCTTGAGCTTGTCGTCTTTCAGGATCGTATGAAAGTTGAATGCGGCGCGGCCTGGCGGGCAGTCCATTTCGTCAAGCTTGGAGAGGCCGCCGATGGTTCCCGCGTGGCAAACGGGGAGGTGATAGCTCTCCATGAAATTTTCGGCAAGGATCTTCCAGTTGGTGTCCCAGACGTGAGTTTCGCGGAAAGTCTCCTCGTAATTCTCCATGCCGTAGTCGTCGATGAGACCCTGTACCTCGGCCAATTGTTCAGCCACCGGCGGGGCGTCGCTGCTCAGCGTCACCATGATCCAGCCCAGCCATTCCTCACAGCGGATTTCCGGCAATCGCAGACACTGGCGATCAAAGTCTTCATTCCTGGTCATGGCCGGGGCGCCGCGAAGTGTGCCGTCCGTGTTGTAGGTCCAGCCGTGGTAGGGGCACGTTATCAGGCGGCGATTGCCGGTGCCTTCGAGCAGGGTCGACATGCGATGGAGACAGACATTCGACATGGCGCGAAGCTGGCCGCCATTGTCGCGCATCACGAAAATCGGCTGGCCTGCGAGTTCATATGTGATGTAGTCACCAGATTTTGCAAGCGCGCTGGCGCGGCCAACACTCACCCACTCCTTTGCGAAAATACTGCCGATTTCGACTCCGAGAAAATCCGGACTTTTGTAGACACCGGGCGGCATGGCGTGAGCGCGCTCGAACGGCTCGCTTACATTTGCCACAAGCTCCGCCACAGGCTGGATCAGGGTCATTGACGGGTCTCCTGCGGATTGCAGCACTTCAGGCTGGATAGCGGCGTTCGGCGGCGCGGATCCGGCCGGCATTTCCAAGTTCGAGCATGTAGCCGAAATCCTTTTCGGTATCGAGGTAGTAGTGTTCGTCCTCATCTATGCGGCCGCATTGTATGACGGGATAGCCCCTGGCGGTATAGTCCCTGATGGCCTTCTGGATGTCGCTGTAGAAAAGCTTGATGTGGTGCAAGCCTTCTCCACGGCGTTCGAGGTGCTCGTCATAAATGCTGTAACCGGTCAGCGGCTGGATCAGTTCAAGCTGCGTATCGCCACCGCCCCAGGTGATGGCAATCAGGCAGGTGTGGGTCGCGGGTTTGCCGCGATAGATATAGTTCTCAACCTTGCCGGGCTCGAACTGATAAATATCCCATGGGCCAATGCCGCATTCCCAGTGCCGTTTCATTGCGGCCTCGAGATCGCGCACAATCATTGCCACCTGCATGGTGGCGCCATCGTGAAAAGTCCGCATTGCCAAGCTCCTCCTGCGCTATGAAGAAACTAGCCCCGCGGCTCACGTGCAGCAAGGCCGGCTAAACTTCGCTGTCTTCCTCAATCTGCCAACTGCTTTCGAACTCTGCAGTATGTCTGAACATTGCGGTGGCCGAGCAGTATTTTTCTTCGGAGAGCTTTATGGCCCGTTCAACGGCAGCATGGTTCAATTTTCGCCCCTTGATTTTGTAGACCAGCTTTACATGGGTGAAAACCTTGGGCTCCGCCGGGGCGCGTTGGGCTTCGAGCTCGACGTCGAGGCTGGTCACTTTTTCGCGGCCTTTTTCCA
Source organism: Hyphomicrobiales bacterium (assembly GCA_031373255.1). Taxonomy (GTDB): domain Bacteria; phylum Pseudomonadota; class Alphaproteobacteria; order Rhizobiales; family Aestuariivirgaceae; genus JANMMJ01. The sequence continues at coordinate 19,070 of JANMMJ010000191.1, read as the reverse complement.
GGATCATCACCACGTCAAACGCGGTGCAGCCGCCCAATCCCAGCAAGAGCATTTCCATGGGACGCACGCCGATATTGCGGCCGCCTGCTTCCGGCGCGCCATCCATGACCACGGCGTGGCCCGATCCCGACTCACCAACAAAAGCCCTGCCATCGAGCCACTGCACCCTTGCTTTCATGTCCAGCACTCCAAAGCCTTATGTTGGGGAGAGGACATAGCAGGTTTTCGCGGGCGTGAAACCCCGTGGAGACCGGTGATCAGACAGGGCTGAGGCGATCATTCATCTGGCGCAGGCCAACGATGAGCACCAGTGCTGCGGCCAAGGCGATGGTGCAAAGCCCGAAGGCGAAGCTGGTCGAAAAATTGGTGGCAATCCAGCCGAAAGCCCATGGGCTGATGGCGCGGGGCACACCTGCGATCAAGGCAACGAAGCCAATCCCTGCGGCGCGATTTTGCGGCATGTGGGCGGCGGCGAGCGCAAAAAGGCATGGGATGAGAATGGCGGTGCCAAGTCCGATCAGGGCAAAGGCCGCAACACTCAGCGCAAAACTGGCCGAGGCCCCGAGCAGGGCAAAACCCGTGATTGCCACCATCAGCGAGCCGAGCATCAATGGAATATCGCCAAGGAGACGGCGGAGCGAGTCGCCGGGATAACGCAGCATGGCGTTGCAGAGGCCAAAGAAGGCAGCACCGAGGCCTGCGATGGCGGCGAGTTCCGGAGCCTGCTCGTCGAGCAGCTTTGCAGACCACATGATGGCGGCCACTTCGCCGGTAATAATCAGGCCGGCAGCGAGTCCCATCATGACGAGCGGCATGCGGTTGGTAACGGCCTTTTCGCCCACGCTGCGGCGCAAGGGGAGATGGCGCGCCGGAATTGCGCGCCGCACCAGCACCCAGGCAAAGATGAACGGCACAAACACAATGAGTCCGGTCGCCCAGGTTCCCAATTCGGTTGATAGAAAGCTCGACAAGATGGCGAGTACCGGCATGCCTGTCGATGCGGCGCCATGGAATGCCGCAAAAATGGGCTTCCGCATGTCGTGCTCGATGGCGCTGGCCTCGGCGTTCATGAAGAGGTCGAGTATGCCCAGCGCAACTCCCCAGACAATCAGGCTCGCATAGAAAATGAAAGGGCCGGCGCCCATAAGCAGCGCCATTGTGGCCACTGCAACTGCCGGGAGGACGCAGAGCAAGGCGGTCCGATTGGATAGTCTCGTGGCAAGGCGCGAGACCTGCGACATGGCGATCACGTTGGCGGCGGTGAAAGCGGTCAAGCCGATGCCAAGGCCGTTGCTGGAAATGTCGCTGGCGTGGGTAATCGTGGGAATGGAACCTGCCCATGCCCCCAGGCTGGCGCCAAAAGCTGCATAAACGGCGAGAATGGCGGTGCGCGGAGTAGTGAAAAGCCTCGGCATGAAGGGCGCAAACTATGAGCCCCAAGATTACTCTGCAATGAAAGGAGCTATGCGGGGCGCGCGGCGTACCATTGCTCGAAAGCTGGCGCGGGAAGAGGCTTACTCATGAAATAACCCTGACCCTCATCGCATCCCATGTGCTTGAGCAGTTCATAGGCTTCAGCCGTTTCGATCCCTTCGGCCACCACCCTGAAACCCAAGCCCTTGGCCAGATTGACGATCTGCCTGACCAAAAAGAGGCTGCCCTTCGGCGTTCCCAAGGGGCGGACAAAAGACTGATCGATCTTGAGAATGTCTGCCGGAATCTGGGTGAGATAACTCAAATTGCTGAACCCGGAACCGAAATCATCCAATGCCACTTCCACCCCGGCCCTGCGGATGCTTTCCAGATTCTGCCTGGTCCGCGCCGCATTGGAAGACAGGGTGCTCTCGGTAAATTCGAGTTCGATCCGCGAAGGGTCAAGATCGAATGTGTCGCAAAGGCCAATCAGCTTCTCGTCGAAGCCCGCTTGCGAGAGATTGTTGGGTGAGGCATTGAGCGAGACGGAAATGTCCTTGCCGCTCCTGCTCCATTCGCCCGTCTGGGAAATGGCGCTGCGCATGACCCAATCGGTCAGTGGCGCAATCAGCGCCGTCTGTTCGACGAGCGGAATGAACTCGCCAGGCAGCACGAAACCGAGCTCCGGGTGAGTCCAACGCAGCAGCGCTTCGGCGCCAATGCAGCGGCCGCTGGCGAGATCCAGCCGCGGCTGGAAATGCAGGCTCAACTGGTCCCGTGCTGCTATTGCTGCCGGCAGATCGGTCAGGATCCTGAATGCGCGCTGGTGGGCGGCATCGGATTTCCGGTTGTAAGTGGCCCAGCCAGTTTCGGTCCTGCGGCTGTCCTGCGCCGCTGTCAGAACAGCCCGCAGCACTTCCGAAGGATCGGCCGCAAGTTCGCCGACGCCGGCGACGCCTATGCCAATCCGGGTTTCGACGGGCACGTTGTTGCTCAAGACCGGCGCTGAGAAGGCGTGAAGCACACGCCCGACGATTTCCGGACGTTCGTCTTCCAATTTGATTTCGTAGGGGAATGCAAAGCTCAGGACGCTGACATGATAAAGCGGGTGACCGGCTGGCAGGAGACTTTCGATCTTGCGTGAACCCTGACGCACAAATTCTTCGGCGAAGGCATGGCCAAGGGCCCGAAGGATTTCATTGAAATGTTTGGCATCTGCGAGCGTCACCAAAATAAGCCCGAGACCTGCTTCACCGGCGCCTGCCATGAACGTGGTGGAAAACTCTCGGATGAACTGCAGCCGGTTTGGCAACTGGGTGACGTGATCAAAGCGGCCGATGACCTCCAATGCCTCGGCGCCAAGGCGTTCCAACCTCTCAAGGCGTCCTGACAAAGCCGCGCGAGGCGCCGTTTCCGGGGCCCGGTCGCTTGTCTTTTTGGTCGCTGACTTCATCGAATTCGGATTTTTCAATCTCTGCGTGAGGCATTGGCTGCTACTCTTGCCGATCCCAGTAAAGAAGCCATAAATGTACCAAAATGAGGCATCCAATGTCCCATTCCTTAGGTCTAACGGGCAGAATGGCATCGCCCTTTGAAGCTATCTGCACGTGCGCGCCGTATTGAAGACGGTGCATTTGGCGGCTTCCTGGCGGGTGTTTTCATGAGTTTTTCAGTTCTGGGCCTGTTCAACGCCGCACTGCCGCATGACCCGGAATCGATGCAATGTGGCAAAAGCATCAGTTTTGGCTCCAACAAGCGACTCAGCCTCGATATCTATCGGCCACGCGAGGACCGGGGATCATTGCCGGTGGTGTTCTTCATCTATGGCGGATCATGGAACAGCGGGCACAAGGAGAACTATTCATTTGCCGGGCACGCGCTTTCGTCCCTCGGATTTGTCACGGTCATTGCCGATTACCGCCTTGTGCCCGAGGTGGAGTATCCAGTCTTTCTGAACGACAATGCGGCAGCGCTGGACTGGGTTTACGATCACATCGGCGACTTTGGCGGCGATGCCACAAGGCTGAATCTCGCCGGGCATTCGGCGGGCGCCTATAATGCCGCAATGCTGGCGCTTTCTCCGTCCTACCGGCATTCTGCCAAGTGGGGCACATCGATCAAATCGCTGGCCGGCCTGTCCGGCCCCTATGACTTCCTGCCGCTCGATACGCGGATCACGAAACGGGTGTTCGGCAAGGCGGGCGACCTGCCGGCGACACAACCGGTCAATCTCGTCTCGCCAGATGCTCCGCCCATGTTTCTTGCAACAGGCGCGCGCGACCGGCTGGTTTTTCCGCGCAATACAGCCCGGCTGGCGGCGAAACAGCGGGCGATGGGTGGAATTGTCGAGGAGCGCCATTATCCGGGCCTGGGACATGCCGGGATGCTCATTTCCCTGAGCAAGCCATTCCGATTCAGGGCGCCGGTTCTTGCCGATGCGGCATCATTCATGCAAAATCTTGCGCCAAGGGCGAAACCGTCATCCGGCCTTCAAAATACTTTGCATTTGGGGTTCACAAGCGGGAGTGGGGTTGCTACATACCCCTCGCGTTCATTGACGCGGGATGGAGCAGCCCGGTAGCTCGTCAGGCTCATAACCTGAAGGTCACAGGTTCAAATCCTGTTCCCGCAACCAAATTCGCCCGCTAACTCAAAAGGTTAGCGGGCGATCGCTTTATACGCTTATGTTTCAATCCTGCGTCTGGAAGCACTGTGGAAGCAAGAGGGAGCGTAATCCTAAGCGAATCAGTGGGTTAACGGGTATCGATCGCGTCGTGTCAGCAATCGCATACGCGCGTCTCATGCTCTGGCACCGTCAACCGCCACGAATTGTCCCGTTGTTAGAAATACAATCAGTCCGCGCCGAGCGCTGGTGGCAGCGAGATAGTCGCGCACTTGCGCTCGATAGAGATCGACTTGCGTAGCGCTTGGGGCCACGTCGCTCTTCCAATCGATCACGATCTCAACCTTGTCGGACCCATCGACTGCAACCGCGTCGGCAATGCCGGCGACAAATGTGATCCGACCCTCCGCCTGATCTATATTGTAGACGGGCAGCTCTGGAAGCAGCCTTGGCCGCAGTTCGGCGATGCAGGGCAGAGTCAGACCGCGATTCACAGCGGAAGCCAGTTCTTTTGCATTTGGCCCAACCTTGGGGTCAGGTGCCTCGGCAACGCCGAGTTCGGCGAGGAGCGTTCGAGCCCGCGCCTCAATTGTGTTGACATCGTCCGTTAGCTCCCCCGTCAATACCTCCTCCATCAGCTTGTGAAGCACCAGCCCGCGCTCACGCCCGCCCTGGACAAAGTCCGTGATCCGAATGGATGCAGCGGCCTCGGGCAGCAGGCTCTCCATCATCGTCGCCGCTTCTGTGAAGATAATCTCCTCGCTTGGCTCGGCGGGGCCCCCAATTGTGACCTCGTGACGGTTTGGGCTGTGCCACACAATGGATTGCTGCGTGGCAGCGATACGATCAGATTCGACGGTCCATATCTCGGGATCCTGGCCATTCACGATCTCGTCAGGCACCGCCGGCAGTTCAGGGTTCAATCCATCGATTCCTATAGCCGGCAACTCCTCAAGCCGGAGTTCAACAAGGCTCATCCAGTCGCTATCAGTGCGCTCGCTCTGACGCGGCAGCAGCAGGAGATCACAGGCGCGTGTCAAAGCAACATACCAAAGTCGCACACGTTCGCTCTGCTGCTGTTCTTTCTCTTCGCTCTTGACGATCTCGAAGGCGGGCCCGGCGAAGTCCAAAAGCTTGAAGTGCACCGTGTTGTCGATGCGTCGATACAGGAAGGTGAAATCCTCGTGAAGACTTGTCGTCGTATTAATTGTGATCACGATCGGCCATTCCAGCCCCTTTGCCGAGTGCATCGTAATGATTGAAACAGCCTCACGCTCGGCGTCGGGACGACCTTCAACCTGCGACTCGGTATCTTCCCAGTTTTGCCACATCGCGCGAGCGAAGGCAGATATTCCGCGAGTATCGTATGCACGCGCTATTTCAAGGAATAACTCGACGTTGGCGAGCGACCGTTCCGCGCCTCGACGATGCCGGGCCCGTACTATTGGACGAACATTGAGTTCCTCCATTGCTTCGGCCATCAACTGATAGGGTGTCGTGCGCCGAGCCTTGCGGGCGAGATTCTGTAACACTTCAAGAGTGCGCTTCAGCAGTGGATGGACGATCGGCTCAGGATCGCTCCAGAGATCGAGGCGCCGGGGCTCGCTACCGCCACCAAGCACGAGCATCGCGTCGGCAATCTCTTCCTCGGTGAGGCCCACGAGCGGCCCGCGCAGCAGAGCGCCGAAGGCAAGCGTATCGCGCCGGTCGGCAATCGCTCGGGCAATCGCGATCAGATCCTGTACTTCCTGGCGGCGGAAGAAGCCCTTGCCAGCTTGTGTGGCGATTGGGATCCCGCGCATATCCAGCGCCCGCTCATAAATCCAAAGGTTCGTACCGGTGGGCGCAAGAAAGGCGATATCGCCTGGTCGACAGAAGCGCAGGCATTTTTCCTTTTTGTCCCAAACTTGATAATCGCCAATGAGGTGCGTTACGAGTTCGGCGACGACGTTGGCTTCCTCGCGCCGCACGAGATCAACCTTGAGCTTGCCCTTGGCGTCCTTATGGCGGTCGTCGAGTTGGACATTGAAAGCTGCGACGGAAGGTCGTTCATTCGGTGGTGTCTTCGTCGCCGAGAGCGAAGTGAATCCGGGCTGGCCACGTTCCTCCGATAGGAGAAGCTCGAAGCGGTTGTTTACAAAGTCGAGGATTGGAGCGAGGGAGCGAAAATTCGCAGTGATCGCAAGGATCGCGGTCGGTTCCTGGGCAGCGAGGGCACGTTTGGCGACAAGGTAGGTGTCAACGTCGGCGCCCCGGAATCGATAGATTGCCTGTTTGGGATCGGCAACGACAAAGAGGCCGCCGGGACGCAACCTCCGCTGGCTCCAATGGGTGGCTGGATCGCCCTCGCCACAAAGGTACCAAAGAATATCAGCCTGCAACGGGTCCGTGTCCTGAAACTCGTCTACGAGCACCCGTGGATATCGTCGCGCGAGTGCTTGGCGGACCACCTCATTAGCCGCCAAGAGATCGCGAGCGTGGTACAGAAGATCGTCAAAGTCGAGGAGCGCGGCCAGGCGCTTGTACTCGGCGTAAAGATCCCTAAGAACATCGAACTCAGCCACGAATCGCGCTAGGGCAATGCCGGCGAACGCGGCGACAAATCGCTGATAGGCTTCACTGCAATGTTCGTAGTGCTGCTGGCCTGCGTTTGAGAGTTGCTCGCCGAATGGCTTGCCTCGTCCCAAAGCTGCGGAAGCCGTCTGCCATTTCCCCTTGCGGCCCCAAGCGGTGAAACGAGGCTCCTTGCTGTGGCGGCAGTCGGGCGGTTTGTGCAGCAATAGTTGCACAATCCTTCGGCTGGTCATGGGGCCGGAAAGCGCGTCATCCAATAGCAGGACCAAGCGCTGAAGGTCCGCGGTCATCGCGGCCGTCGTCTCCTCGACGATGCCGCAGCCATTATACCAAGCCGTCAAGTCGATAATCGCTGTTCGGAGCTGTATCAACTTAGTGTCATCAACTTCTGCTGCAGGCGCGCGAGCTGTGCGCTTTGTCTTGATGAAAGCGGCGGTTTTTGTGACGAGCGTGACCGCTTGATCCGAGCTTTGATTCAGGAGTTCAGCGAAAAAGTCATCGGCGCCGCCTAAGCCCACAAGTGGTGGAATTCGGCCTAACCCATCAGTTCCGCTATCGCGCCCAAAGCGGGCTGAGAGCCATGCTTTCATCAAATCCTGGTAGACAAGTTCCGCCGCTGCGGGATCGATAATGGCCGCCCCGGGGTCGACCTTCGCTTCAACGGGGTAGGGTTTAATTAGCTGTTGGCAAAAGCCGTGAATCGTTGTGCAAGTGATTTCGTCAAGTTCGCCCGTTGCACACGCGATTGCCGTCGCCTGGTCGGCCGAGAGTCCCTCCGGTAAAACTAGCACCAGTTCCGCCGGCACATTGCCTCGGCTAAGCGCTTCTACGTAATCCTCGATACGTTGGAGAAGCTCGCTCGCGGCAGCTTCAGTAAAGGTAATGGCTACGATCTCCCGTGGAGGAATGCCGCTGGCCAACATCATTGCGACGCGGCCTGCCATGAGCGCGGTCTTGCCGCTGCCCGCACCCGCCTCGACAAGCAGCGTGTGGTCATGGTCGACGAGCGCACGTTGGCGTGCGTCCGCGTCAGGGAGCGGGGAATGGGCTATTTCGCCCGACATCAGTCCATCTCCCAAAGTTGGGGCAATGTGCCGAGTCGCGCGGCGATCAACGGTGCCTTCATCTCGAAGTAGCTCTCCTTGGCGCCACCAGGCAGTGCGAAGGCGAGGTCGTTGTAATCGTTCGCGGCGCCAGCGCCGGGCAAGGTGTTGCCCGCAGCGACCAGCCGCTTGGTCTCTGCGATATGGCCCGTCAGCTGCTCAAGCACCGTCTCGGGGTCTGCGAGATCGAAGAGCCCGCCGTCACCTGCTTTGGGATAGAATAGCCGCGCCGCGACGGCCGGCCGGCCAGCAACCAGGGCCTTGACGGCATAAGCGTAGAGGCAGCGCTGCAATTCACTGCCCTGCTTAAGCATTGGGGGCGACTTCTGGCTTGGCGGTTTCCCGGATTTGTAGTCGGTCACACGCGCGCCTGTGCTGTCGCTGGTAAGGTCCAAGCGATTGATCGTGCCTCCAATGTGCACATCGGTGCCAGGGATCACGACCGGTGTCATGGGATCCCAAGGCAGCAGTTTCCGCGCCTCCTCGGACATGGCCTCAGCGCGTCGATCGCCGCCAAAGGGGATCTCTGCCCAGCTGCGTTGGTTCAGAAGTGTCGCTTCTGAATGGGTGAGGGCGACGAAGGCGAAATCGCGGAGCTCGGCAAGCTTACGACGCCAGATGACGGGCGGTGGAGTTGGCTGCGTTGCCCCCCATTCGTCGGAGACGACCACGAGCGCTTGATCGAGCGCAGCTACAATCTCAGCTGCGGTTGCCGTGCTGAAGCCGCCCGGCCGGATCTGTTCGAGCCGGGTGACTGCGCCTTCCAGGGTGGCGTGCAGCAAGGAGCCGAAGGCGAGGGCCTCTAGTAGTAAGGGTTCTTCAGTCTCGTCCGGCTCGTCCCAGCCAAAGCCGTAGGTCCATAGATAACCAAGCGGGTCACGCAAGAGCTTCGAGAGGGAAGTTGCTGACTGGCGCCGGTCGAGCGCCCGCATCACAACCGGATGGTTGGCGCGGACGAGCCCGTCGTGGGGTGTGATCTGCTGCTGCGTGTGCCAGTCAATCCAACAGGCAATCGAAGAACGAGCAAGCGGCGTACCCGCAAACTCTGCAGGGCGCGCAAAAAGTCGATCCGACCAGCCGGCGGCGTGCTCCGGAATACGCGCGCGCTGTTGATAGCGCTCGGGCACGTCACGAGGGTACAGAGGCGAGACACCGTTCAAGCGTCCCTCTGCGTCCCGCCGGGCGCGTGAACAGACGACTTGTCTCGTCGCAGTAGTGAGATTAGTGGCGAAGTCGCGCCGGTCAGCTTGGTGGACTGGAAGAGCATCGAGTTGCTCCGCCGGGACGATGTGGTCCGGGAGTAGCGGATCTTCTCCGGCCCGCCGTGGCCACGACCGCGATGTGAGGCCAAGGAGCCAGGCGAAGGGTCGAGGAGCAGCTGCTAACGCCGAAGCCGGCGTCCAGATGATCGACGTTTCCGGCGCGATTCCATCGTCCATTCGGAGCGAGGAGAGGGTCACATCGAGCGCCTCAGGCGGACCCTCAGTAAGCGCCTTGTGCCAGATTGCGAGGCAACGCCCTGAGAGCAGTTGCTCGCCGATCTCATCGGCAGCCTTCAATCCGCGCGCCAACACGTCTACGAGTTCAAGGAGGAGAGGGCCGTGGTCGGCTCCATCGCGAAAGTTGTCGGGCGTGAGCGCGCTCAGCGCTTGGCGCCAGCGAATGGTGTCGAGGAGCGGAGCATTTTCTGGGAGCGGACGCCACCAATCGCTGGGCAGGCTTTGGAATCGGAGGCTCTCGCTGCGCAATAGGCTAACGAGCCTCGTCACGCGGGTTTGACTAAAGCCGCGCAGCAGTACCTCTGCAAGCGCAGCAGCAGTCTGGCCCTCGGGTCCTGTCAGTACCTTACGGCCGTGCACGAAGTGGATTTCGATCCCGCTCATCGATATGAGCGCCAGGAGATGATCGTCCCAGGAATCTGGTGAGGCGGCGGCAATCGCAATTTCCTCGGGGCGTGCATGACCGCCAGCGATGAGTGCGCGGGCCCATCGTATCGCCTCGATTGCCTCATGGCGTGGGCTGGCACAGGATACGGCGGCCACATCAGGTGTTGCAGGGGGCGTCTTGATCACCGTGATGTTGCTTTGAGGGACCCAAGTTGGGACATGGCGTGCCTCGGCGATCCAGATGACCTCGATTAAATCAGCCAGCGCTTTCAACAATGGGCGCCATACTGGTGCAAGCTCTGTATGACCATAGATTTCGATGCGACCGAAGAGGCTCTTAGCATGCTCAATTCGGGTAAGACCGCAAGCAACGAGGTCAGCGGACCGCTGCTTTGAGAGCGGCAACACTTTCAGGACATTGGCCTCTAGCTGGGTAAGCGCCTCGAGTCGTGGCTTCACCCTGGGTGAGGCCGTGGCACAAAGGCTCGCGAGATCGAGACCGGCGGTCCAGGCCTTTTGCAGCGTCGCGGCCGCCGCGCGCTGAAATCCTGGCAGCTTTTTCACTTCATCGAGTTCGCCGAGTTCTACTTGATATGCAATCCTGATAGCTGCCTTCAACGCGTCTTGATCAATGGGTTGCAGAAATCCGCCAGCGAGCCGTGCAGACAGCTGCTCGATCGTCAGGACTTGCAGGCCGTGAAGCTTCTTGCGCGCTCCTTGCTCTCGGTGAAAGCGCAACGCGTGCCGGCTGTGCACAACGATCGTTTGTCGCATCGATCCTCCCGAATTTATTTCGATCCGAGCGGCGACGCACGGAATGTATTAACGCTGGGTCGTTTCGCTGGTGATTGACTGATCTGGCCTTTGCCCCTGATGGACGCTCACTGTCCAGAGTTGTATAGGCTCGCCAACCAATATGCGCCCCGTCAAAGTAGGTCCGCAAAAGACGCAATCTTCAGCTTGAAGCGATGATTATTAGCCCAATCGTCGCGGATTGCATCCGCTGCTTCAATAGTGAGGGCGCCGTCTCGAATAATCTGCACGACAATGTCCTGAGTCCGGAGGATTATCAGGGGATTTCCAGCAATTCCCGCTTCCTCAAGGGCTCGTCGTATCGCGCGCGAGTCGTCGATGGCCAGAGCGCAACCGCGGTTCAGGGCGACCGCGATAGCAGCACGCTCGCCGGCGCCCAACCGCCCCTTCGCTGCGAGGCGCAGGAATATTTCTAATTCGGCTGGATCATCGATACGCTGCTCGGTGATCTGGGCCGCATTCAGGGCGGCGGCATATCGCGCCTGCTGTTCAGGATAGGTGTCGGCGATCTCCGCGGCGACGTGATCGGTGGCGATAAATGATGCCGGATGGGCTGCGATCAGGTCCATCCGGTCTATTCGCAGGAAGTTGATGAGAACGGATGTGTCGGCAACGACGATCGCGCGCACCATCCGACGATCCGTCCTTCAGCCCGCGCGCGTTGCTTCCGCGAATTCGACCAATACCGAAGGGGCGACCCTGAGCTTGTTGGCGAGTTCGACGAGCCGGCCGCGAGAAATCTCCTCCTGACGGAAGGCCTCGACCGCAAGTCGCACCAGCTGTCCCCGCAGCTCCTGCTCGGGCTGTTCGCCGATTTTCCCCGTTTCGCCGGGATCCTCGAAGCCCAAGAGGTGAATGTACCGGTTGCCGATGTCCTTCTGCTCCAGCAGAGCATTGGTCTCTGCGCTGCCGATATGGCTGAGGCTTTTCAGCCGCCACGCGGCCGCCTCGTAGCTCACGCCGAAGCGTCGAGCGAGAGATGCGACGTCCTGATAGGTGATGGCCTGGGATCCCGGCCGGGTCCGCAGTTCGGCCTCCATCATCACGTCATTGGCAACGTCAAAGAACGTCTGCGAGCGGCGGCTTGGCGACCCCTTGTCCATTTGGCGCAGATGATCAGCCACGCCCTCGGCCGGCATCAGGAACGCCGCAGCAAAAGCGTTCGCACGCTTCTCCGCGAGTTGGGTCGCATTCTGGCTGCGCGTCGTCGTGATCGTCTCACCGCGGTCGAACAGCGCATGGGCGTATTCGTGTGCATAGGAGAACCGACGCCGGACTGGCCGGTGGCTCACGTTCACCAGGATGGCCAAGCCGATCGACGGATGGTTCACGAACAGGCCCGAGAGGCCACCCGGCAGGTCCGTCGCCGCCGTCCATACGCCCTGCTCGCTGATCGTTTCCGCAGCGTTGACAATTGGTGCGATGCCAAGCCTCAGACGTCGGCGTTCCTCCTGTGCGACGACTTCGCCCTGGCGGATGGCGTCGCCTACCGACGACAGCGTGCTTGCATAGTTCGGGACCGTTTGCTCAGAGGCCTGGTCGAGAAGGCTGCGCAACCCGGCTCCCTCTCGATAGAGATCAAGAATGCGGCCGACCTCCCGTTGGGTCTGCGGCGCTCCTTCGATCTCCGGCAGAACGCGATGAAGCACGACAAAGAGATCCTCAGCCGCTTCCTCGTTCGGCGACAGAAAATAGTCCGGCGTCTGGCTGTAGAGATCGGCCAGTTTAGTGATTTCGAGGGTTGAGACCGCTCGTGCGCCGGTCTCCATGTTGGTGATTGCGGTTCTCGGCAGACCGAGCGCATAGGCGACCGCCTGCTGACTCAAGCCACGGCGATCACGCGCGGCCCGCAGCCGATTCCCAAGCTGCGCCGCATCCATCCTGACCTCCATCGGTTCTTCTGATTGCTGAATCGTTTTGGGCGGCGGCCGGGCAGCCGTCGCCGGTGGAAAGATGGTGGATCGGACCGCCTTTGTCAAGATTTAACTTGCGCGTCCGATTTTCGGACATAGACTCGCAGGCCATCCGTGCTGGCGATTCCCGCGTGCACGAGTCTCTGGTCCTCAATCAAGAGTGACCGACGGTCGCCGGAACCCATCCATTTGCTCCGCCACGTGCGGGCAAACAAAAGGACGTCGACCATGTTTAATCTCTACCGCTTCGTTCGCAGCGTCTCTCCCCAAGACCTCCGTAGCCACCTCTCCCAGAGTGACATCCACGTCCCGGCAAATCTCAACTGGGATGCGCCAGCCGAGGAGTTTTCCAAAGGATTCTTGAAGGCTGTCGATGAGCTCCCCGAGCAAAAGCTCAATCAGCTCCTTGCGGATATCAATCGTATCTCCGACATGGCCGACGAAGTCGGTCAGGCGGCGCTGATGGCCCTCGCCGAGTGGCGCGACCGCCTCGCAACGATCGACGGGGCGCACCGACGCGCGCATTGGCTCTACGTCCAGTCGCGTGACGCGTTCCGTCAGGCGGAGGAGATTCGTTACGCCGACGAGAACCAGAACGCGCAGCGACTGTGGGACGGCTTCGTCGGACCGCGACTGCTCAAGCTGAAAAATGACCCGTCGATCGTAGACCAGTTCAAAGAGGCCTTGAGGGGCTTGCTCAGCGCCGGCCGTGTCTATGTCGAGATCTTCGGCCGTGTCCGCAGTCGCAGCGGCGAGCCCGACCGAGAGATCAAGCAGATCACGGTCTATAGCGAGGATGTTCCGGTCGACGAGGTCGTGTTCACCGCGGTCGGTGTGAAAAACCAGGCGCGGAAGCCCGTGCGGGAGACCGCGATCACCTACGAGCCGGGCAGCGGCACAATAGAGGTCGTCGGCCGCGTCAAGGCACTGCGCGAACAGGTCGCCAGCCTCTTCGCCGAGAAGCTCCTTGGCGTCGACCTTAGCGGCGAGCGCTTGCCGCCGCGGCGGGTGGACCTGTCGCCGCTCCTTGACCCGATCACCTTCACGATCGAGCCTCAGGATGGAATCGCGCGCGTGAAGCTTACCCGGCTTTGTATCTCAGCGCTCGATGGCAGCCTCACGCAGTGGTTCGAGGTGCCGTTCGCCGACGACGAGACGTTGTACGAGGTGCTCGACGACGAATACGGTGCCGAGAATCCCCTGCGCTCTCAGGCGTGTCCGTGGATGGCGCGCATTGAGATCCAGTTCGAGCCTGACGGTGGCCGGAAGCGCGGCAAGAAGATCAACGTCAGTCTCTGCTTGCCGGCGAAGTGCAATCTCCGTGGCAAGACCGAGAGGGAGCGCCTGCTCCTGAATAAATACCTCAAAACCTGGGGCCTGCTCCGCGGGACCGAGGCGTGACCAATCCAGCCCGCCTTTCCCGTCGCGGCGGTGATCTACTGCTTCGACTTCTGGAGCAAAGCAGACCAGTCATCGCCGCGGCGGCGCTGGAGGAGCTTCCCTCCGAGGCGCGATCGACGCTGATCAACGTCGGCGCGCTGGAGAGGCACGGTGCCGGTCGCGCAGCGTTCGTTGCTGGCGATGACGGCCCGACGTTCCGCGAACTCGCCTGGCAGGCGGATCAAAATGCCTACGGCTATTTCGATGCATCGGACGGCAGCGTCGTGCTCGCGCCTGAGGCGCAGATGCTTTTCCGGGTCGCGCTGCCTTGGTGGCTAGCTTGGCTTGCGGCCTCGCTCGCCCTCACCAATTCCGGTCAACCGACCGAACTCGTTCCGACCTCTGCGTGGGATATCGGCGATCTCTGGATCACGCGTCAACGGAACATCCCCGTCTTGTTCGTCCGACGGCTTCACCGCGACGCAACGCTTAAGGCGCTTCGAGAGGCCCTGCAGAAGCGGGCTGGACGAAGCGGCGGATTGATCCTGACCAGCAGCCGAAACACGCTGCAGCAAGATGTGGCCAACCGATCGTTCGTCGTTGTTCCGATCGCGGAAGTGATGACGAACGACTCGCAAGTCTTTGCGATCGATCGGACGCTCCTGTTGTCACCCTACTTGGCAACAAGCCCGAAGCCAAAGCCTGCCGAACCTCTCTACCTCTCGCCAGACGGGCGACGGCTCATCATCAATGGCACCGTCACGGTTGATTTTATGAGCGGCGTTCAAATCGTGATTATTCGTCGCCTCGTTGACGGACACCAGGACGGAAAGTGCTGGCGGGCACGGGAGCTTCTCGATGACGCCGGATCGGGCGTGGCCACGCTGGCGCGGGCATTCGGCGGTAAGAAGTGGAAGCAGCTTAAGCCCTACCTGACGTCAAGGAACGGTCTCTGGGGCTTCGAACTCTAAAGCGCCATTTCTCCCTCTTCTTCTCCCGGTTCGGACGGCGATCTTCTCCCGAAAGCATTGCGACAAATTCCTCGGTCTTAAGCTCAAAGCCGAGGTGATTCGCTATGTCCATCACGCATCTGAACCAAGTCGAACTTTCACGCCGCTGGAGCATCAGCCCGCGCACGCTTGAGCGTTGGCGCTGGCTAGGTCAGGGGCCGCAGTTCCTCAAGATCGGCGGCAGGGTCGTGTATCGCCTCGACGACGTCGAGGCATACGAAGCGCAGCAAGTGCGCACGAGCACCGCAAATGTTCCCGAGGTCTCGTCCCACACGAGCCGTGCCTGAAGTCACGGTGGCAGATCTTGATGATGACCGACGGAGCAGGCGCCAGCCAGCCAGTTGACCCGAATCCAGCAATGATCGGGATCTTTGTGAAGGTCCTGTTCAATTACTGCGAGGGCTGGGTCGCGGTACGCGAATTTCCTGAAAAGGGCGGTGCAAATCGAGCGCCGAACACGCCGTTTTTCGCCGCCGATTCCGATCTTGCGGGCAAGCTCGCGGCCGAGGCGGACGCCGCCGCCAAGACAGGGCTGGCCCTTTATGTCGTCGCCGGCACTGTGTCGGCCCCCGGCAAGGCAAAGGCCGGAGACGTGGTCGCCATGCAGGTGGTCCTGGTCGACCTGGACCACGGCGACATCGCGACAAAGCGCCAGCACCTCGTCCATCATCTCGGGCCGCCGTCCCTTGAGGTCGCGTCCGGCGGCGTCACGGTCGAGGGGCAGCACAAACTCCACCTCTATTGGAAGCTGACCGAGCCAGCCCAGGGTGCTGGCATTGCCACGGTTTGCCGCCTGCGGGGTGTGATCGCTGCGAAGGTCGGCGGCGACTTATCGTTTCGTTCGGCGCACCAACCGATCCGTGTCGCGGGGTCCGTCTACCGAAAGGGCGGCGCCCAGCGCCTCGCCACCATCCTCGCCGACGGACCGGCCGAGTACGATCTCGCCGAGCTGGCAGACGCAGTGGCGGTGATGCCCTCGCTCGAAGGCGAGACCACATCCGGCTCCGACCCCAATCATGGAAACGCGCCCAAAGGCACAGTCACTAAACTCTTTGGTCAACGTGTCCGAGAAAGCGGCGTCGACGGTACGACCCGCTTCGAAGCGTTGAGCCGAATCATCGGTTACTGGATTCGCCGCTGCCGCGAGGGGCAGGTGACGCGCGAGAAAGCCTGGGACGAGATCGTTGCCTACAACGAGGCGCGTATCGAACCGCCTTGGCCGCTCGATCGGCTAAAGCACGATGCCCGGCAGCTGTGGCGCCGGGATGTTGAGCGAAACAGCGGCGACGATTCCGTCCCAGCGCAGTTCACCGAGGATGCGCTCGCTCTCGAGTTCACCATCCGCTTTGGCGCCGACTGGTCATATGTGGCCGCCTGGGGGCAGTGGCTCACCTGGTCGGGCGCGCTGTGGGAGCGTGAGACGACGCTGTGCGCCTTCGATCTCGCGCGTCTCGTCTGTCGCGATTCGGCGGCGCCATGTCCCAAGCCAAGCCTCAAGGCCAGACTTTCAAGCGCGAGCACCGTAGCGGCCGTCGAGCGGCTTGCCCGTGCCGATCGACGGCATGCGGCCGCAAGCGATAAGTGGGATCGCGACCCTTGGCTGCTCAATGCGCCGGGAGGTGTCGTCGACCTTCGCACCGGCGGGCTTCTGGTCCACGACCGGGCGCTCGCCATGACCAAGATGGCGACCGCCAGCCCAAATGGGGACTGCCCAACTTGGCGGCAATTCCTCGCGACCGTTACCGCCGATGATCCCGAGCTGCAGGCCTATCTCCGCCGTGTGGTTGGCTACTGCCTGACGGGCGTCACCCGAGAGCACGCGCTGTTTTTCCTTCACGGCACCGGAGCGAATGGCAAATCTGTCTTCGTCAACACGATCTCGACGATCCTCGGCGACTACGCCACCACGGCGCCGATCGACATGTTCATGGCGGCGACCGGAGAGCGGCACCCGACCGACATGGCAGGGCTTCGCGGCGCGCGGCTTGTCGCCGCTGTCGAGACCGAGCAGGGACGGCGCTGGGCCGAAAGCAAGCTCAAGGCGCTCACAGGCGGCGACAAGATCACCGCCCGGTTCATGCGGAAGGACTTCTTCGAGTTCGTTCCCCAGTTCAAGCTCGTGGTCGCCGGCAACCACAAGCCCTCTATACGCAACGTCGACGAGGCGATGCGTCGCCGGCTTCATCTGATCCCCTTCACCGTCACCATCCCATCGGCGCAGCGCGACAAGATGCTAGCTGAGAAACTGCTCGCCGAGCGCGACGGGGTTCTCGCCTGGGCTGTCGATGGCTGCCTCGAATGGCAACGCGTTGGCCTTATACCGCCGCCTGCCGTCGCCGCCGCCACGGACGAGTACTTCGAGGCTGAGGACGCGCTCGGCCGCTGGCTGGACGAAAGTTGCGAGCGCTCGACGAACCATAGTGAGACGACCGCCGCTCTCTACGGCGCTTGGAAGTCCTGGGCGGAAGCGAGTGGTGAGTTCGCCGGTTCGAAGAAACGCTTCTCGGAGAACCTGACCAGCCGCGGCTTCCAACTCTACCGGGACCGAACGGCGCGAGGATTTCGTGGGCTGCGCCTCCGAGAGGGCAGCGGCTGTACGGAGGGAATGGAGTTCTGACCAGCATGGAACAACACGCGAAGAACCCGAGGAAAGCCAATGCTGTGACAGATGTGACGGGTTCCTTCGTTGTCGGCGTTACGCGCGCGCGTGTAAACGGTTCAACGAAACGACCCGTCACATCTGTCACAGACACCAAAAAGGCGGACGATGCCTTAGGTCCATCGGACCATGACAATGGTCGAGTAGCGATTCGCTAGAGTGGCGTGCGGGGGGAAACTGCCATTGTTCCGGCCCGTGAAGGCCATGGCGAAATCCTACGTAGTAGTTCGAACAAATGTCATCATTACAAATACTTAGATACGTTCTATAGTGCTCCTCATGGACCTGCTCGGCGCCAAAGTGGAAGCACCCAAGCAAGGACCCCCGGGGGGAGGTCCCTCTTCAATGCCTTTTTCTTCAGGGACCGGCGCCGTCCCTCGCTCACAGATACCGCGAAATTCCCGACCGGGTATCCCCGCCCTGCTGTTCGCGGAAGCTTCGCAATTGCGGGCTTTTCTGTGAATGATCGCTGCTGAGATGAGCCCAAACAACCTGACTAACTCCGGAGTCCAAGGGGCCTCGGCCAAGCGAATTACGGGTCCATTTCGTTATCAAGCGCCTTATTTTGGTCCATTCCAAAGCAAAAGCCGCCGGACACATGGATCCGGCGGCTCAAAGATTCGCAGAAATGGATGCTCAACCGATGCGGTAGATCCGCCCCCGCTCGTGGTCAGTCTCACTGGTGACGGCAAGACCGAGCTTCTTCTTCAACGCCCCGGCCAGTGCGCCACGAACGGTGTGAGCCTGCCAACCCAAGGCCTCGGCCAATTCAGCGATGGTGGTTCCTTGCGGCCGTTTGAGCATTTCAATCAGACGAGCCTGCTTGGTGCCTTCCCGAACCCTAGGTACGGTTCCTCTTGTTCTGACGGGCTTTGTGGCAGCAACGCGGGGCGTTGGAGGCGTTTTTACCGCCTTCGCCAGCTTCCTTCCTTTCTTCTCGACATTGCCCTCCTTGGGCGACGGATGGCCAGCGAGGGCAGCCACACCGGCATCGGTGAGAAGCAGTGTCAGCGCCCTGCCCTCACTGCTGTTTCTCCACACCGGATCACCAGTGAGCCGGTTGGCTTCGTGCTCTTCGATAAGTCCCTTGGCGAG
Source organism: Hyphomicrobiales bacterium (assembly GCA_031373255.1). Taxonomy (GTDB): domain Bacteria; phylum Pseudomonadota; class Alphaproteobacteria; order Rhizobiales; family Aestuariivirgaceae; genus JANMMJ01. The sequence goes on along the minus strand of JANMMJ010000191.1, from coordinate 601 downwards.
CAGGCTGTCTATCGACTTCTGTTTCGCCCCGCCCTTGAGCGTCTTTGGAACCGGCAACACGAGTCGGCTATCGCGTTGACTGGCTGCCGAAAGAATGAAGAGCTGGGTATCGGTGAGTTTGGACATGTGGCTTTCTCCTGTACCGGGCGTGGCAATTATTGCCGCTCCGCTACCGCCCCGAGCCCCGAGCATCGTAAAAATTCGGGGAACGTAACCGACAGGATCTATCCTCAATCAGCGAACCGCGTGATCACCTTCGTGAAAGGCGGCGTCAGTGATGCGCTTGAGAAGTTCGGCATAGGACGTCAGCGTCCCGACATGGCCCCAGTTCACGTCCTCAGGCCCGGCGCCGAAGTGATCCCCACTGAGAGTCGAGAGCCTTTGGAGCATGCCGTCAATCTTGTTCTTGCGGGCGATGAAGGTCTCAAGGGCGGTAGGGCCGGAGCGGTGGGAAGCCATCGGACTTTCCTTTCTCTGTGGCCTCATACAGGCTCGGAAAGATCATATAGGCAAGTCAATAAGCACTTGTTCCGATTATATTTTGCAGTGAAACAGGAGGTCGTGAATGCAGGTTCAACTGACCCTTCTACACGGACGGTGG
>JANMMJ010000163.1:0-12632 GCA_031373255.1 Hyphomicrobiales bacterium | reverse complement strand
GCACCGTGAAAAACCTGCCGCCGGGCGATCACTTGAATATCCGAAAATGGCCCAGCGCAACTTCCCTGGTGAGCGGCGTTTACAGCAATGGTGAACGGTTGAGCATGACGGGCCGCTGCAAGAATATCAACACGGGCATTTCGTTTAGGATTGATGGCCCCGGAACCCCGCTGCAAAAATACAATAAAATGCGCCGGCCATATGTCTGGTGCCAGATCTGGCATGAAACAACGCCCGGCAATTTTGCCAGTGGTTGGGGCCGTGGGCGCTACATGTGGCCGCAGTAGAGCATGTTGCAGCAACAAGGCCCCGACTTTCGTCGAGGTGACGGGAATAGGGGGAGTTCGTCGGGTTGCGGAATTGGAAGCGGTTTATGCCGGGTTGGCCGCCGCCATGGGGTATTCGTCCCATGTTCTTCCCTCCAGCGTTCGGCCTGTTCTGTCCTTGCGGACGCCGCCCCATTGCTTGAAGAAAAAAGCTACTCGCTGTTGATGGCAAGTGTCGCGAAGTTCTTCAACCCACCACGGCTCGATCGGGCGGGCGCCTGGGCCGCTTTCCCCACCAACGATGGCCCAATGTATGCCCGCTAAATTCGCTTCCAGAATGGGGCCGATCAAGGGTTCAAAGGAAACGAATCTGATATGCGCCGGCGTCTCACGAAGTGTTGAAATGCGATCAACATAGTCCTGGTTTTCAACTGAAGTGCCCAACCATACATTCTTGAGCGTTGGAAACTTGCCAGCCTTCAGCACATCGCGCATGCGTTCCGGGCGCTTGGTGAGAATCTGAAACGTGTGCCAGTGCGCCTGTTCCATGATGTCCCACACGCTCCGAATGAAACTCTCCGGCACGGGCGTTTGAAACAGGTCTGACATGGAGTTGACGAAGATGCGCTTGGGCTTCCGCCAATTCAGCGGCGCGGAAAGCGCGGACTCGTCAAAGGCGACCTTCCCTGTCCACACGGCGCGCCGCCCTGATTTGCGGGTGGTTCCGGCATATTTCGCAACACCCATCGCATTCAGGCGGGCGGCCATGCGTTGGGCATAGCAATTCGTGCAACCCGGCGAAACCATCGAACACCCGGCAACGGGATTCCACGTTGCTTCAGTCCATTCAATATCAGAGAGTCCGGCCATTTCAGTTCACCGCTTGGATTTTCACGTCAAACTCATGGCATCATTTATGAATAGCTGGACAACGCGGCTTAGGCTGACACCATGCCATTAAACGTCAGCGTGTCAATTCGCTTTGAATATGGACTTCGCTGTCGCTGAAATTCCCCGTCGCGGCGCGCGCCGGTACAAGTCCAGCTTCTGAAGCACCAAGAATAAGTCGGGGCATATACGGCGCGCCTTAGGCACCGTCATCACATTTTTCATGTCACGCAATTTTGCTTCACGCGAGTAGCTTTGACGCAAGTTCTTTCGGTGTTAGTGTATGGCACCACGCCTATGGGCCGCCCGCGCAATTTAAAGTCGGCCTGTTGTTCAACAGAAGCAAAGAATCCGCCAAAGTTCAAGTAGAGCCGTTTCTGAAATGGAGGTTCAATGAAGGAAATCCCGGTTGATAAGCTTGGTACATCCGACCTCATGGTCGATGCAATTTATCAGGGCGGGCGCAGGGGAAATGCAGGCGACGATCCACTGCCGAAACTCATGCGTGTCGATAGTCAAGGCGGATTCCGCTATCGTGGCAAGGTGAAAGGCAAGCTGGAACTGCTCGTGCTTACTACGAGTATGAATGATCCAGACTGGCCCGATGCGCTGGATCCGGAGACTGGCATCTTCACCTACTATGGCGACAACAAGAAACCCGGGCGAGATCTTCATGACACCGGACGTGATGGCAACTTGATCCTGCGGACCATCTTTGAAGACGCCCGCGCTGGGCATTATGGACGTGACACTGTTCCGCCAATCTTCCTGTTCGCGAGCGGCGGTGTCTCTCGCGATGTCCGCTTTCTGGGCCTCGCAGTGCCGGGCGCAAGCGACCTGGACGCATCAGAGGAGCTCGTGGCCCTTTGGCGGAGCATTAAGGGCGAGCGATTTCAGAACTATCGAGCCAGATTTACCGTGCTCGATGCAGCCCAGATATCGCGCGCTTGGCTTGAAAGCATCATCACTGGCAGGCCTGATCATTTACTTGCCCCAGTTGCTTGGCAGACATGGCGCAGAACGGGCCGCAGGAAGGCCCTCATTGCGGTCCGCACGCTGGAGTACAGAAGCCGTGCGGAACAGCTGCCCGAGGACAAGGACAGTCAGGCAGTCGTCGCCGCAATCCGGAAGCACTTCGACGGACGTCCGCATGCATTCGAGCACTGCGCGGCGGCTCTAGCGCGATTGATGATTCCAGACATTGCAGGTCTTGATGTGACGCGGCCGTCGCGGGATGGGGGACGGGATGCTGTTGGGCAGCTGCGTGTCGGATCGGGCCGAAGCGGGATCCTTGTGGATTTCGCGCTTGAAGCAAAATGCTATACACCACCGACAGCTGTCGGCGTGAGAGATATGTCGCGTCTGATTTCCCGCCTGCGACATCGGCAATTCGGCGTGATCGTTACGACTTCCTGCGTTGATCTGCAGGCGTACAAGGAAATTAAGGAGGACCAACATCCGATACTTGTTATCGCGGCGCAGGATATTGTCGAGCTTCTGCGTAGAAACGGTCGCGGCAGTCTGGACTCCGTTCGCGCGTGGCTCAACGAAGAGTTTCCAGCAGAATATCAGACCTGATTACCTTCGCCTGTCGGCGCACTCAGACCAGCATCCATCAGACCCGCTCTTTGTACTGCCAGCACCGCTTCAAGAGCCGGTTTGGCCTGCTTCGCGGAAGGCTTTCTTTCCCAACCTCCAGCCGCGTAGCGCGCCAGGGTCCGACAGATCCCGGCAACAGCCCAGTGGATGGTTCCGGTCTTCTGGCCACGCTCTGCGACCTCCATCCACACGGCACTTGAAATCTGCATGCAGCGCGCGATGCGTTCATAGTCGGCGACCGAGTGCGTGCCGGTTGCCGGCATCATGGTGACGGTACTCTCGGCCATGCCATCCGTCTTCGTGTAGGACAGTTCAGGCGGCAACGGATTAGCAAGTAGGGGCAGCTGTTCTTGGATTTCCTTCCAACAATCCGTCTTCTTGAAACATTCGCTCGGGTTTCGCTGACCGGCGGATGTCCGCATGAGCGTATCAAGTTTCGATGCCCAATCTGCGATCAACTGCTCCAGTTCGGGGCTAACAACCTGCTTCGACCACAGTCTGTCGAAGTCAATGCGTCCGCCTGTGCGGTGAGAGAGTCCGGCAACGACGTAGGCGGTTATCTGGGCGCCGTAGGCCGGGAACTTCATGCTTCTGATCTTTTTCTCGGCGGCACGGTAGAGAACCGCGATGGCAATCAAACGCTTGAACCAAGCCTGATCGGGTGGTGGTGGCGGTTCATCCTTGAGGCGTTGCATGAAGCTCTGGAAGTTCTTCTGTCCGCCCAGGCAGACTTTATCCGGTAGACCGGACCAAGCGCTCAAGTAGCGCGACACGTCGAGCTTGTTTAGGCGCCGCTGCTTGGGCGTCTGCTGACGAAACGTCTTCTGCTCGGTTTTGCGATAAGCGGCTTTCTGCTCCGCAGCTAGGTACAATCCCCGCGTGCGTTCGTAGAACCAGCGTCCTTTGCCATCGTCCAGCCAAATCGTGTTGGCCAGTGTCTCGATCTGTTGGTGGAACGGATCATTGGCCGAGAAGTCAGCCAACTGGATGGTGTTCTGACGGTTTGCCGCGCGCGAGATCGAAGACACCATCTCGCTCAAGTCGGCACCGCCAACTTTGATAATCTTCACTGGAACGGAGACGTGATCCAGACTCAGACTGTCCTTTCGCTTTGCCCGATGCAGGGATGCGGTTGTCTGCCCACCATTGACGATCTGGAGACCTTTGAGTAAGCGAATTTCCAGACTACCCGTACCGTTAGCAGCCACATCGAGGTCGTCGACAGTTGCAACGATTCCGTTATTGAATGCGAGGAACATTGAAGGCTGTTCCGCAATCGTTCGCCGAAGTTCAGCGTTGACGCTCTTGCGTCCTTGAAGTCCGAGGAATGCGCGGACGTTCAGCTCCAGAAGACGGACGCCGTAGCGCTCATAGACGTGGGATAGCACATCTCCAGGGAGTACTGCGAGGTAGGCATCATAGTCGTCATTCTGTGCCGGAACGTGGAGGCAGGGGAGGCCCCTGCCGGTCAGAGACACAAGGTCGACAGCGATGTCTGCCCGGGTTTCACCTTCGCCTAGAACACGGAACAGGCGAACAATGTCATACGCCTCGAACTCAAGCGGTTTGCCGCGCCATTGCGTTGGCGGCGTAATATTGCCAACGATACCGTCGGTCAGAAGTACAATACGGATAGCGGAAAGTTTGTCTGCCTCGGTTTCGATTAGGCGGGCGAGGTCGCTGGCGTCGGTGTTGGCAGGTTCCAGCTGGGATGCGAGGCCATCGACACAGGCGCTTGCGAACCGAAGTGCACGTTCAAGGGCTTTTGTGACTTCTGCGGCCGGAATCTTAATGGCCGGCAGATCGCCTGAATAGATCGTGGTGAAGAGATCAAGTCGCACCCGGTCTTCGTCATAGGCATATCCGTCGATACGGTACGCCGCGTTTCTGACACGCCCTTCCTGGTAGAGCGGAAAAGTTCCATCAAGATGACCGGCTTCCTCAAGCCGCTCAAGGATCAGGCGCGTGAATACCTCTTGAGAGAAGGGAGCGTCGTTCGTCAGACTTTCCGCGACCTCGGCGACGATCTCCTGGGAAAACTCGGCAGTTGCGTCATTAGTCATGCATGGTCTCCCTGTACGAACACATCAAGGACGGTGCCTGCGTCTGCAGAAAAGACGGAAATGGCGCGAACTTCAAGCGTGTAGGTTGCTTCAGTAATTGCGATGGGAAGAGCTGAGCGGATAAGCCGTGGAAAATCGTGGGACACTGTATACGCGTCGATGGTACGGAGCTGCACCCTTGGTGTACTACGTGCGGTATCATCGTCGGGCAGCAGACCTCGGCGCAAGAGCGCATTTTCGAAGCTGCGGCGACTGAAGTCATCCGGTAGCGCGTCGCTCACAGCCGCAATGATGTCGCGTAAGGAGCGACCATTAGAGGTCTCGATAAGTCTGACGTGCAGAAGGTCGAGAAGCCGAAGTCCGGCGGTGTCCAGCTGATCAAGCTTCGAAATCGTGATGGTCGACGAGGGTCCGAGTCCGGTTTTCACCTCAAGGGCATGACCGTTGCTCTGGAAGTCGTGCAGCCCGTCAACCGGTGCCTGCCAGGAGGTGAGGCGGTGGGGATCGGTGGCTAACAATCGCTCTAGAACCACCAGTTCTCCAATGAGGCCGATCGTCTCAGACCTGGAGAGGCCGTCCCGCCGATCGCGCAGGAACTGCCGCCACGCATCCAGCCGCGCAAGGAACTGATCGTGTGCCTCATTCCTGTCGGCGAGCGCTGCGGCAGCGACAACATCGGCACAGATGGTCGAGAAAAGGTCGCGTCTGCTGCTATCCTCAAGGGACAGTACGAGAATCGGACCTGTATCATCCGGCACGGAACTGAGCCGCATGCCACTCAGCTCGAACACTGCATCCGGCGTCAGCGCGGTCTGTAGCATCAGGCAAGGTGCATTGTCGACCGCACGCATGCCGGCTCGAATTTCCAGAGATACATCCTTGGAGATGAGCTTGCTTCGATATTGGCGCGACACTGGCGCGGTCAGAGCGAGCTCGTCCCAGGCGTCATTCAGGGTGCCTAGCCAGGAAGTCATGACTCCTCGCGCTGCAAGACACTGTTGATCATATAGACGCGGTTATCGGCTGATTCACTGTCGGGGAAGCTTACGACGACGCTGATCACGGTGCGATCCGTGGGTTCTACCTTCGCTTGATCTGGATCGATCGGATAAATAATGAGCAGACCGTACTGGGGTCGAGTGCCCCGGACCTTGCGGATAAATTCGCCGGATGGAACATCCGTCGGTAGCTTCTTGCGTGACTGTCTCTCCAGGTTGGTGCGTTTGAGTGCCTCAGCAAACTCGTCGTCGGTCAGATCAATCGCTTGGTCCAGTGGGCTGAGTGCCGTACCAATGATGAACCGGTCGTCCTGTACGGGTTTTCCATCTCTGGGTTCGCGCGGCGATCGCAGGATGCAGTTGCGGCGGCGCCCCGCGATTTTCACTTCCTTTTCCCCACCCGTGGCGAGATATACTGTCCAGTCGCTCAGTTCTTTTATTGCCAGTTGATCGGTGATGTATGCTGCGAGCTTGTTGCCGTCGACCTGGAGGCTCTCCGGCGGAAAGGTGAGATTCCTAAGGTAGTGCGCGATGTCGCGTCCGGCGATGCCGGTCCACAGCGTTCCCTGGGCGTTTTTGTTTCCAGCTCCCGGGCGCGTTGGGTTGTCTTTGCCATCTCCAAGAGCGCGAATGAAGTCATCGGTAACTGCAGCATTACGATCGATCGTCTGCTTGTCGCGGAACATGACAGTCTGCACCTTGCCTTCCCCTGCATAACTGCTCTGGCGCAATTCGGTGTGACGCTGCTTGTTCTTTGCCGTGATTTCGAGAACGTCGTGAACGGCGACCTTGAGCCCGAACTCTTTCGGCGTTGCCCTGGTGAGGGACATGTCGAAGAACTGGGCCCGCAGCTCCTTCTGCGCCGTAGCCACGTAACGGAACCAGTCCTCCATATCAGTGGTCGTATACAAGCGGCACAGGTCGGCAAAACCACGCCGATAGCCGAACCAGCGTCCCATCTGAAGGAGGCTGTCATACTGGCGAGATACACGCAGGAAATAGCTGACGGATAGGCCTTCGAGCGTCAGACCGCGTGAGAGCTTATCGCCACCTATCGCAATCAGGGAACGACCGGTTTCTTTGTAGGCATCGTAGTCGATGTCGGTCTTGCTCTTACCGTTCGCCGTGATGACCTCAATCTTGTCGCAGCTGTCCGCGAGTTGGCCCTGGACCTGATCCCATGTCACGTAAATGGTATTCCGGCCATGGATCGTCGGAGCGACCGCGGCAGTCGTCGGCACGAAGTCCTCGTCCCACATTTTTTTGAGGCGCCGCAGCGTCTCGCGGTCACCATTGGAGATCATGGCCCGTGTTTCGGTCAGGTATTTCTCGACCTGTCGATGGACTTCGATGTGAACATCTACAAAGCGTGAGACGTGAACCAGCATCGAGTTATGTTCGCGACCTTGACGTCGTGCGACGCGGGCCGCACAGGCCAGCAGGAACGTGTCGATAGCCTTCTCAAGACTCGTCGGAATGACATCCTGACCGTTGAACCGTGGCTTAAGGGTTATGTCGTGTTTTTCCGGTATCCATTTTTCTTCGGACTGATCGAGAGCGCGAACCAGCGGCAGTCCCAGATTGTCGGCTTCATCGTTGGTTCCAAACACGGCAGCGGGGCCGAAATAGTCATCGGGCGGCGTCAGCGAAACGATGAAGGTTGAAGGGAAGAGATCCGGACCAAAACCTTCAGCCTTCCGGTCGTCATGGATGAAGATGTTGGCGAAAGGAGTTGCCGTGTAGCCGACATAGACACGTCGGTCGAACTTCATGAGGAGATTGCGAATTTCTCCATTGACACGCTTGGGATTGTAGTCTTCGTCAAACGACCCGTCCTCCAGGAGCGGTTGATCGCCCGTGTCTACGGATGCTTGGTCCGCCTCGTCGTCGATGACGAGTACGGGTGCAGCTCTGGACGGCGACGAGCGCCGTGCAATCCAGTTATTGAGGTTTTCCAGAACCTTGGCATTTTTCTTGACCACAAGGACACAGGGTTGGCTGACGGGCGAGAAGTTCGCCTGATCTGCCACCGTCTGGCTAAAATCACCCTTGAGGGAGGCGACGGTTAGGCTGTCTACAACCAGCTGCGCGTTGAACGCACCCACACCCACGATGGGCATAGGCCGATTGGGTTCATGCGATTTGGGGTTTGTGTCGTAGCCGAGGAAATCTTTATCGAAGCGCTTCTGCGTCTGCAGGCGAAGAATGTTGTGCATCCCCGCAAGGATGATGATGATGCGATAGCCGGCATCCGCAGCACGGTTGACCACGCCCGCATAGCTGGCAGTTTTGCCTGACTGCACATCGCCAACAACAAGACCGCGCCAGTCCCAGCTACCCAACCGCTTCGGGTCATCCATAGAATCGAGGATTTTCGCGGTGCTTTCCTTGAGTTCTGTGATGGAATCCTCAGGCCAACGGTCTTCTTCTAGCTTGTTTATGTACCGCTGCATGAAAGGTCCGGGCTGGCGACGATCACCAACATACCAGGGTGCGGGTCTCGCATTCTCCTTGTCTTGCAGGACAAGTGCAGGACCTTGTTCGGTGACGAAGATCGTCCAAAGCATCCGGGTTGCGGCCTCAATCTCCTCCTGGCCGATCGTCAGTCCTGTGGCCAGGCTGAAGATCGGCGCGTCAAGCTGAACGAGCTTCGCAATGGACGCGCTGTCAATTAGAGTGCCCGCCTCCTGCTGCAGTTGCAGGATTTTCCGTGCTCTTAGCGCGAGCGCTTCAACAACGTCAGCCATCATTGCCCCCAAGCTTTCGTAACAGTTCTGATTTCAGCTTCGTCAGATCTCCAGGAAGATTGAGAAGGAGTGCGTCAACGTGCTGATCCAGTGTCATGTTCGCAGGCAGTGTCCTGGCTAGCTCTGCGAGCTGGTCCGTCAACTGAGCGATCTCTTCGGCGTCCAGCGTGGGGATTTCAGCGCCTTCAGATTCCGATACATCGAGCCATATGCGCTCGACGGGAACACTGCGCTCGATGATCGACAGGACAGCATTCAGCGGGCGGATGCCGCTGGCAGCCTCGCGACAGGCGACGATAATGGGGTGATCACGATTGATACGGTATTGCATGCCTTTAGAACCCTGGGTCGCAAGCCACACAGCGGGCGCAGTGTGCGGCGAACCGCGGACACGCGGTCCCTGACCGCGGAAGGCGAAGACTTCGCGTGCCTCTTCACGGCAGCGTCCGGCGATAGCGGTGAGACGCGCGCGGAGCACGCCTGGCGGTAGAGCCTGGGACTTGCGCACGTCAATGCGCCAGTCACGATCCAGTCCGGTCGGAAGGTCTACCTGAATGCGGGCAAGCCGGCTTGCTTCATCGCGCGTCCAGGTGCGAACGCCGCCCAGCCCTAGCCAGCTGCCTGCAACGAGGAGACGCTTGCCGCGATAGACATAGAAGCCCTGCCTTGCACCCCATCCACCAGGACCGCCGGCGGATTCGTATTCGGCATCATTGGAAAAACGGTCGCGATGCGGAAGCACATACGGTTTGACAACGAACGACGAACCGTCGTGCCGTATCCGCTCCGAAGGCATCTCCGTCGTTGCCGGATGCGTAAGTTGAAACGGGTCCCACGCCCTAATCGGGCGGCCGTTCAGGATGATAGAGAGCCGGGTCGCATCGCCGTTGATGAATCGATGAAACACCATTCCGAGATGGGCGCGGATTTCTTCAAGGCGAAGGTAAAAGGCTTCTTTCACAAGGCCGATGAGGCCGCTCAGTTCGTCGACACGATCCCAGATGACCAGCGTGCCACTTGGACGGTTCAAAAGTTCGACGACAAATGAATGGTCAGGCAAGGGATCGGGAACGATGGCGACCCAGCCCCGCACCGCAACTACATCGACATCGAACGTTACGGCGCTGACTACCCCGGCGACTTTCGTAACGACGATCAAGCGACGACTCTGCGAGAGCGAGGCTGTCTTCATCCCCATCCCGAACCGCCCCAGATCATTATCGTCTCGTTGGCTGTCGGGACCCTGGCCACCCAGTCGCATTGCTTCGGAGAGACGTTCCTCGTCCATGCCTCCCCCATCATCGAATATCGCTGCGACGGGGTTTCCGTTTTTCCATTGCAGATCAATCTCGATGGCGGTAGCGCGTGCGTGAATGCTGTTGTCAATGAGGTCCGCTAGGGCGGTTTCAGGCGAGTAGCCCAGCCCGCGAAGCGAACTGATCATAGCGGAGGCGTTAGGAGCAACGTTGATGGTGCGCTCCGCTGCCATGTCAGGCCGCCTGCCGATCAGTTACCTCTTTTTCCTTGGAACCTCCACTCAGCTGAGCCTTGAGCACCTTCGCAACCGCAAGTGCCAGTAGGGGCGGCACGGCATTCCCAATCTGACGGAAAGCAGCGTTCATCGCGCCGGCAAACACGAAACCGTCCGGGAAGGACTGGAGCCTAGCTGCCTCGCGTACCGAAACAGTGCGGCGTTGCGTGCTGTCGTAGTGGATGTGCGAGTAGGTGTCCTTGCCCATATGCGCTGTGAGTGTACGTGATGGCTTCGAAGGATCGAGCTTCCACCATTTGTTAGGAAATTTATCCTGGTCATACGGCGGGACTATGCTGGCACGCAGATCACGGTAGGCTTTGGAGTCCTTGCGCACGCTGGCCAAACCTTGCAACACAAGCGCTTCGGCAAACATCTTTTCAGCAAGTTGTCTTGCCTGCGGATAGTCGGCGCCATGCTTCATCTTCGCGAAGATAGGAAAGTCACGCGGTGTAAGGCGGACGAGATGTCCGTCGGTACCGTCCTTCGTCTCGAAACCAGACCAAGTGCGCATGGTCGTAGCATAGCCCGAGATAGCGTGTGATAGCTCGCGGTAAGGCAGGATATCCGGGAGCCTGCGTTTGCGGATCACTGATGGTGCCGTTGTGTGTTCCCTGATTTTGGGAAGATCTTCGAGCGCGTCTCTAGTGCCGACAGCGTTTTTCAGCCTCTTGTGAGGTGTCGGGATTGCATGGAAGTAGAGACTGTCCTGGTGGACATGCTTGAGCGCAACCCGGCGCGATCCCTCATACCCTTTGGGCAGATCAAGAAAATGGATCGGCACGGGAAACTTCGGTTCCTCGCCCAGTTCATTGGCTAGACCAACGATGAACAGGCGCTCCCGGACCTGTGGAACGCCGAAATATGCTGCATTAAGGATGGTATATCCTGTGCGGTAGCCGGCATGTTCCAGAGTTTCGCAGATTTCCTCAGGCACGTTATGGCCACCGAAGTTGAGGATATCCGGAACGTTCTCGATGATGATGACGAGGGGCTGTGTGTCATCGACATACTGCAGGAAGCGCCGGTAAAGCGATGCGCGCGGGTCTTTCTGGAACGCATCTTCGTCTCCTGCAACCGAGCGAAGTTTTGATCTGCCGATTCTTGCAAATGCTTGGCAAGGAAGCCCTGCAGCAAGCAGATCGAAGGACTCTGCAGCTGAAGTATTTAGACCCAAGTCTGCAACCAACTGTCCGGCAGAGCACTGCTCCATATCTCTGACGCGTGCCCACTGGTTATCCAGCGCGCGTTCCTTCCCAAAGTTAAGTGCGTAACTCTCTGCTGCTTCGGGGTCGATTTCGACGTGGGCGGACAGCTCGAACCCAACCGCCTTCAATCCAAGCGACAGCCCTCCGCAGCCGGAGCAGATCTCAAGCGCACGAGGCACAGCGCCAGCCTGGAGCTTTGCCATCTTGTTGCGGCGAAATTGATGCTTATCGGCAGTTATCATGAGTCGAAGCATGCCTTAAGTTTGGCGCACAGGCTAACGTAATTTTCGCTTTCACATTCCCATACTGTCACAACATTCCACCCGCTTTGCTCAAGTTCCTCACGCACCCGTGTGTCGCGGGCGAGGTTATCCTTAAATTTTCTCTCCCAGAATTCGATGTTTGATTTGGGGTTATAGCAATATTTGCATCCCGTATGGCGATGCCAATAACAACCGTGGACAAATATAACTGTATTTCTTGATGGGAATACAAGGTCAGGGGACCCCGGCAGATCCCGTCGATGGAGCCTAAACCGGAAGCCAAGTTCGTGCGCTGCCCTACGAACAGCGTGCTCCGGCTTGGTGTCTTTCGAACGGATGCCGCTCATCATCCGAGATCTGGTGTCGCGAGATACAATATCCATGTGTGAATGTTTGGTCCAAGGTCGGTGATCGATTCACCTGTTTATATTCTCTCGAGGCGCTGGGGAGAAGCATTGTGTACGATGCCCCAGGACTGTTTGGAGGCATGCAAACGGAGGCGTATAGCGGGCCTCCTCTGGTCCGGGTTCAGCCCCTCGTCGCCCAGCTTGCCCACGATGCTTTGCAGGACGGGAGAGGGTAAATGCAGAGATGACGGAGGTTGAGAGAGGTTGTATCGGCAGGACGGAATTTTTTAATCCGCCGCCAGGTTTTGACTGATCGCCAGCGGAGCAGTGCCACTGCGCTCGAAAAGCGTGTTCCAGAAATCCAGAATCTTGTTGAGCCGGGGAACTGAAAGGTGCGTTCCCCCTTCGCAAAGCTAGGGCTCTGCTTCGGAGGACAGGTCGCAGGGATGCGGAAACAGCAAATGCAGCGTCCGCCTTGGTGAAGCTAAAGCTTCCGCCGTGGTGGCGGGAGTAAAACTGAATTCAGATAAATATCCTAGTATAGGAAAATAACACTTGACAGCGTACGGTCGTTTGGCCTAAATCGGCTATTCTCCACAGACTTGAACGCCTTCTGAACGAGACATTATGCCCAAATCCGTCTACCTCGCCGGCCCGGAAGTGTTCCTGCCCAACGCTCGCGAAATCCTCGACCTGAAGGCAGCACTTACCCGCGAGGCGGG
>JANMMJ010000161.1:0-20634 GCA_031373255.1 Hyphomicrobiales bacterium | reverse complement strand
TACGCTTCGATGTTCCGCGAGCGCCGGTTGCGGCGCGACGACTTGCTGGCCACGGCGGACACGGCGGTTTTCGCCAATGTCCTGCCGAAATGGGACCTGGCTGAATCGATCCTTTTTCCAGGCCCCTATGGCAGTGAAACGATTGCCTATGATGTCGACTCACTCAGACCCTATCCCTTTGAAGCGAACGCAGCGGCGCTGGTTGCAGACTACACCGGCCCACAAGCCGAAATCATGCCGCGGCGACTGCTGGCGCGGCAGATCGAGAAGGCTGACCGCATGGGCTACGACGTGCTGGCGGCGCATGAGTTCGAATTCATCGTGCTCAACGAGACCGCGGAGTCCCTGCGGAGGAAGAACTTCAGCAATCTTGAGGCATTTGCATCGGACAATCGATGCTGGTCCGGCGTGACTGCGGCGACGCATGCAAGCTTTGTCACCGATCTCGATTCATTGCTGGCAAGGGGAGACATCAAGCTGTTCTCGCTGAGCGTGGAACTTGGGCCGGGATGCTTCGAGGCTACGCTGCGCCACCGGCCGGCACTTCGCGCGGCGGATGACGCCGCATTTTTCCGGATGTTCACCAAATCCTTTTGCCGGCAGCGCGGGCTGACGGCTTCCTTCATGTCGCTGACGGGTGCCGGATTTCCTGCCATCGGCGGCCACATCAACCTTTCACTTCGCGACCGGAAAACTGGACGCAATGCGTTTGGCGACGGCGGGATGGCGCATGGGCTTTCAGCAGTTGCACGCTCGTTTCTGGCGGGGCTCATTGCTACCGTGCCGGAAGGCTTCGCGATGATCGGCAATACGGTGAATGCCTATCGCCGGTTTGCGCCGGGAAGCTGGGCGCCGAAGACTGTAAGCTGGGCGCCCTACAACTATGCTGCCGCAGTCAGGACAGCGGCGGAAACCGAAGAGATGACGCGGCTGGAACTGCGGCTACCGGGGAGCGACCACAATCCCTATCTGGCGATGGCGCTGATGCTTGGCGCCGGACTCGACGGGCTGGAGCGTGGGCTGGCGCTTGAAGCCGAACCTATTGCGTCTGGCGGACCCAACGAAATTCCTTCAGGCGCGGAGCGATTGCCTTCCGATCTGCTTGAAGCCACCAGAAGGCTGCGCGCCAGCAAGAAGGTGCGCCAATTGTTTGGCGACGAATTTGTCGAGCATTTCGGGAGTTTGTGCGAGGCCGAGGATGCCTCGCTCAGAAAGGCAGTGAGTGCTGCCGAGGCCGCGCGCTATCTGGAGGCCGGCTAGCCAAGGCGGTGGATTGTCAGCGGCGAACGATGTTTCTGGAGATGGCGGACATATCAGAAACGGGCGGAGGATCCCGCCCGAACAGGATGCGATCCAATTGCTCAGTTGGCGGAACATTGTGGCGGCGCAAAGCCAGCCACATGCTGCGCGCGTCGTTCTCCCTGGCGGCGCGGACGATTTTCCGCCTGAGTGAAATTGGCAGCGCGGGGCGGAATGGGTGGCTTATTTCAGCCCAGGATCTGAGGCGCCAGCCCGGCACGATCAAGGAGAGACCCATCAGCAGGCCCGCGAGAACAGCGAGAGGGATGGCGTGGGTTTGCATAAAACCCGGTGAAGCTCCCTGAGATGGCGGCGGTGCTGTGATGCTGCCTGCCAAAGCGACTTTTTGAGGCGCAAAGGTTATTTTCTGCGGGGTCAGCGATTGCGTATCGAACCACTCAAGCGGATCGGTTTCGAGCGCACCGAAATCGGGCGAGAGGATGCGCACGGTCCAGCGCCACACAACCTTGGAAATTGGTCCGTCCTTGGTCAGTTCGACGGTTCTCTCTTCAGGGTCAGGAAAGGCGATCAGGCCACGGCCCGCCATTTTTGGTGCAGGGGGCAGCATTTCCGGCCCGGCTCCATTGGCCATGAAGGTGATGGTGCGTTGCGCCGACTCGCCGAACGCCAAGCTCTCAGGCTGCTTGTCCCACGTGTCGGTGATTTGCACCGAGCGCGCCGGCAGCCACCACGCGATGCCTTGCGGCTTCCGCGCGACATCGAGTTTCAAGGGCTGGGATTTCACATCGTAGGAAAAGCGTTTTCCGGCGGAATCGAGAAGCGTCATGCGATGAGTGAAGCTGCCAATACTCAAGGTTCCCTTTTGCTTGGGGAATACGGCGATGCGGCGCTCGTAAGCTCGCATCCTGCGGCCCTCGATCATGGTTTCGAACCAGTGGTCGCGCCCCAACTGCATCCAGCCGAAATCGTCGAGATCGGGCTGCAGCAGTTTTTCCAGGGTGATGGGCACGAAGTAGAAGCCACGCACCGTCAACAGGATCATCTCCTGTTCGAAGGGTTTGCGAGAAAGCTGGTCCGCTTCGACGATGAGGTATGCGTCCTTTGCCGGAACGGCCTCGGCATGGGCGGGGCCGAGACATGCCCATAGACACAACAATCGCGCAAGCCATCTCACCATGGATCGCTCCCCGGAGGCGCTGCTGTTCCTTCTTCTAGACGGCGCCGATACTCGGCTGCGATACGCAGTTTCAGGTAGCGTCCCGGCTCATCGGGAAGGGTGGCGAGCCATTGCTCATTGGCGATGAGTGCACGTGATTCTTGCGGGCGCTGGATCTGGAGGGCGCGTTGGCGAACGGCATCGAACGCTTGCTCAAGCGTCATGGAGTTATTCTTGTTGTCGGTTTTCTTGCGCTCGCCCGGATCGGCACCCTGGGCGCGCGAACCGCCACCTTCTTCGGTGGGGCTGTCAAAAAGCTTTACGACGATGGTGCGATTGGCGCGGGCGTCCTGGTGGCCGGGATCGCGCGCGAGCACGGCATCGTAGGCTGCGAGCGCTTCCGGATACTTTCCCGCCATGGCCAATGCATTGCCGCGATTGTAGGACGCCTTCGGACCGGCCAGCCGCAGGGCTTCGGCTGCATCTTCGAAACGTCCGAGGCGATAAAGAGCGAGGCCCTGCTGATGATGATCGCTGGTCAATGCCAGGGTCACGGCGGGCGCACCCAGACGCAGGGCCAAGCCTGCCAGCCCTTGCGACCCCGCAGCAAGGGCAAGAGCGATACTGGCGATGATGAGCGACGGGCTGCGCATGTCAGGCCGTTCTCCTGAACAGGGGCAGGGCGGCGATCATTGCCAGCACGAGGAGAAGCCGACCATGATCGTTCCAGGCGAGGACGGCATAGTCGGTGGCGGCGAGCCGTGTCGACGTGCTGACACCGGCCTGGGCCAAGACCTGTTCCGGAAAATTGACATCGGCGATGACGCCGCGGCCATTTCGGACAAGTTCCGCGAGCGAGTCCCTATTGGCTGGAGGTGCTTCCGGGTTAGTCGTGGATGGTACGAAGAGGGCCGAGACCCTGGCGCCTCTCGCGGCAATGGATTTCGCCTCGGACATGGCCTCTGTGTCGAGGCCGCCGCCATCGCTGACCAGCACGATGTCCCCGGCAAGGGTGCGGCTTTCGTCGAGCATTTTCCGCGCCAGGGAAAGAGCGCGTTCCGGCCTGCTTCCAGCACCCGGGACAGTTTCGCTATCAAGCAGTGCGATGGTAGTTCCAAGGACGCGGGTGTCGATGGTGAAGCCGCTGGCTTCGTAGGCATCCTGTCCATAGGCGATGAGTGCGACGGGGCGGGATCCGGCATTGTCCGCAACCAGGCGAGCGGAGGTCAGCGCGGTTGACAGGCTGCGACCTTCGGTGACCGAGCGCGAAAGATCGATGGCGATGACGAGACCATCCAGATTGCGAAATGCAGTGAGGTCGCCGGTTCGGGTCGAAGGTCCGGAGAGTGCAATTGCAATGATCGCTGCAATGGCGGCGGCAATCCATCTGCTACCCGGGGATCCGGGAACAGTGGCGCCCATCTGGCGAAGCGCCTGCATCAGCAGGGGATCAATTGCACGATCCCAGGCCGAAAGGCCAGTGAGGCGGCGCGACAGCAGATATAAAACAACGGCAATCGCAGGCAAGGCGGCGAGCCACCATGGCCGAAGGATGGCGAGGGGGCCGAGTTCGATCATGCCAGCCTTCGCGGATCGATCAACAGCAGGGCGATACAGGCAAAGGCGAAGAGCGCCGGCCAAATCCAGTAGTCCCTGAACACGAGGGCTGTCGGCACAGCGATTTCGGTTGTCTCCATCGCGTCGATCGATCGTGCCACAGCATCGAGATCGGCGGTGGCCTTGACGCGGAAGGCTTCGCCGCCGCTGGCGCTGGCAATGGTGCGGAGTGCCACGGTATCGACGACATCGGGGTCGCCGGCATTGCCTTCGAGATCGAGCTTGCCCATGGCGATGGTGTGCACCTTGACGCCAAGCTTGCGCGCCAGGTTTGCGGCATCGGCGGGCTTGACCGCCCCGGCATTGTTCACGCCGTCGGAGAGGAGGATAACGACGCGCGAGGCAGCTTTCGATTCCGACAGGCGCTTG
The DNA here is from genome assembly GCA_031373255.1 of Hyphomicrobiales bacterium. Lineage (GTDB taxonomy): Bacteria > Pseudomonadota > Alphaproteobacteria > Rhizobiales > Aestuariivirgaceae > JANMMJ01. Next base: position 16,232 of record JANMMJ010000161.1, on the reverse strand, counting down.
AGTGCTAGGCCGAGGCCATCGCTGATCGCCGTCGACTTTCCGGAAATTCCGATCTTCGCCTGTTCGATGGCGCGCGCGACTGCTTCGACATCAAATGTCGGAGCGGCAGCGAAATAGGCTTTCTCGGAAAAGATCACGAGACCGACATTGTCTCCCGCACGGCCCCTGACGAATTGCGCGGCGACACGCTTCACCACATCAATGCGCCTGGCCGGACGGCCGTCCAATTCGAAATCATCCTTCTCCATGCTGCCGGAGAGATCGAGTGCCAGGATAATATCGCGGCTGGAAGCGGGAAGTGCCGGCGTTTCAACCGTTATGCGGGGACCGGCCAATGCAACGGCGAGCGGTATCCATACCAGCCACGGGAGGAGAAATTTCAGGCCCTGCTGCGCTTGGGCGATCCCGGTGCTTTTCGGGAAGCGGTCAACGATGGATTGCGGTGTGCGCATTGCAGCACCTTGCTGTGCAGCAGGGCGTAACAGATAGGTAGCGAGGAATGGCAGGGGCAACAGGACGAACGCCCATGGCATGGCAAAGGACCACATCAGATTTTCGCGGCCGCTATGACGTTTACAAGGCGCTCTTCCACAATCTCGGGGCTGAGCGTGGATTGACGCTGGTACAGTGCTTCGTTCAAGCCGTCGATGGCGCCGGGGTGGACCCGTTTCAGAATCCTTGCGAGACCTGCGAGGCGCGTGGCGGGATCCAGATTTCTCAGGCTGGTGATTTCGGCAAGAAGTTTCTGCTTACGGCTGGGTGGGCGCCAGGCGACAAGCCGCATGAGCAGGCCGGCGATGACGGCCAACAGCAGGCCGCAAGCCATGGCCGCCAGTGCCTCGGGCCAACCGGCAACAGGAAGCTGAATGTCCTGCAGACCATCAAGCGGGTTATTCAGCGGGGACCTCCCATGTGTCAGGGTTTGCCGCAGCAGCAATCGGAAACACGTCCGCGCCAAGGGCCTGGAGACGCTCGATACGCGGATCCTCGCGATGCTGCCCGGCTGGACCGAGCGTTGCGTATTCCATGCCCTGACTGCCTGTCAAATAAGGATAAGTTCCGGCGGGAGCGGACACTTCGAACTCGTCGACAATGAGACAGACGCCAAACCGGCCATGACGGGCCAGGCGGCTGATCAGTGGATCGAACTCGCCTCCTGGGTTGTCCATGCCGGTCGCCAGGATCAGCGTTCCGCCAGCGGGGAGAATATTCGCGGCCAGCTCCAGCGCATCACTTAAGGGAGGATCGCCCTTGGTTTGGAACGCCTTCTGGTGGGCCGTGACGAGGCCGCCGACCACGGCGATCATGCCGCGCTCGCGGCCCCTTGCCCGGATGAACAGGGGATCGCCCGCGCCAAAGGCCAGGAGGCCAACACGCGCACCCGCATCCACGGCGTTCCAGCCGGCAAGTGCCAGAGCCTCTGCTGCCGCGACAGAGCGAAACGCGCGCCTGGTTCCCCAAAGCATGCACGGCCGGAAATCGGCGAGAAGCAAGACGGTGCGGTCACGCTCGTCGCGAAAGGTGCGGACATGCGGTATGCCAGTGCGCGCCGTCACGTTGCGATCGATATGGCGCATGTCGTCGCCTTCGGCATAGGCCCTGATCTCGTCAGGCTCGAGCCCACGGCCGCGTCTCTTGCTGACAAATCCGCCCGGCATGCCGGTGAGGCGCGTGCTTTGGCTCCTTCTGGCACGCGCAACATGGCGCAACCGCAGCAGCGTTTCGGTATCCACTGAGACGCCGTGCGTTGCGAAGGGATCCATTGCCTAGAGCGGTTCGATCTGCTTGAGCAGCCGCCCGACAATGGCGCGGCCGGTTTCGCCATCGGCCGCGGCCCGCCAGGACAGCACCATGCGGTGCGACAGCACATCGGCTGCAAGCTCCGCCACATCGTTCGGCGTCGCATAGTCGCGGCCAGCAAGGAACGCCTTTGCCTTGGCGGTAGCGGCCAGTGCCAATGTGCCACGCGGCGACACGGCATGGGCAATCGTCGTGGCCATTGTTTCACTGCGGGTGGCTGTCACTAGCTGGACAATGTAGTCGCGCAGTGCCGGGGAGAGATGCACCGCCATGGCTTCCTCGCGGGCCTTGAGGACATCGGTGTGGCGGATGCGCTCGGTGGCGGCGCCTATCCCTTGCGCCTCCACAAGATCGAGGATGCGCCGTTCATTCTCAATGCCAGGCAGGTCGAGTTTTACATGCAGGAGGAAGCGGTCAAGCTGGGCCTCGGGCAGCGGAAACGTGCCCTCATGCTCGATGGGGTTCTGGGTTGCCACGACCATGAAGGTTTCGGGCAAGGCGTGGGTAATGCCGGCAACAGTCACCTGGGTTTCAGCCATGGCTTCGAGCAGGGCCGATTGTACCTTCGGCGGCGCACGATTGATCTCATCCACCAATACAAGTGAATGGAACACCGGGCCGGGAACAAACTCGAAAGTTCCACGGTCGGGGCGGAAAACCGAAGTGCCGGTGAGATCAGCGGGCATCAGGTCCGGGGTGCATTGAATACGGGCAAAGCTGGCATCAAGGCCTGCGGCCAGTAGCTTCACTGCGCGCGTCTTGGCGAGACCCGGCGCACCTTCGATCAGTACGTGACCGCCGCTCAAGAGGCTTATGACCAGACGCTCCACCAGCGTTTCCAGGCCAATCAGGCCCTCGCTCATGCGGGCACTCAAGGCAATCATGCGATCCCGCGCGGTGGATACAAGTTCAAGCTGCATTGGCGAATGTTGGCATGCCGGGAATCCGGTGTCACGCGCAGAATGGCCTATCCTGAGGCGCAAGTCTTGCGGCACTGGGATTGCAAAGTGCTTCACCCTTGTTGTACAATTGTTCAACAAGGAAATGACCGTGCGCAACCCACGCTATGACATTCTGTTCGAACCGGTGCGGATCGGTCCAGTCACCGCGCCCAACCGATTCTATCAGACGCCACACGCGACGGGTTTTGGCTGGCGGTCGCCAAAGGCATCGGCCGCGCTCCGCGGCATCAAGGCGGAAGGCGGATGGGGCGTGGTATGCACCGAGTATTGTTCCATCCACCCGTCATCCGACGATCATCCCTTTGCTTATCTGTCGCTGTGGGATGAAGACGACGTGCGTGCACTTTCGGTTACGGCGGACGCGATCCATGCGCAAGGCAGCCTGATGGGCGTTGAACTCTGGCACGGGGGATTTCACACCAACAATCGCTTGACGCGGGAACCGACGCTTTCTCCCTCCGGGCAGCGGCCAAAGCTCGGTGGGCCGATTTCGGCCCGGGCAATGGACGGCAGCGATATCCGGGAATTTCTCGGCTGGCAGCACGATGCCGCGGTGCGGGCCAGGCGGGCAGGCGCCGATATTGTCTATGTGTATGCGGGGCACGATTATCTGCCGTTTCAATTTCTCTCCGGGCGGACGAACAGGCGGGGCGATGCCTATGGCGGCAGCGTGCATAATCGCACGCGGCTGATCCGCGAAATGATCGAGACGACGCGCGAGGCGGTGAAGGGATCATGTGCCGTTGCACTTCGCATGGCGGTGGACGAGTTGCATGGGCCCGCCGGCATTACCCATGACGGCGAGGCGGCAGAGATTGTAAGCGAGCTGGCGGAACTGCCCGATCTCTGGGACGTCAACGTGGCTGGTGCGCTGGGCAATGATTCCAGGAGCGCCCGGTTTTCGGGCGAAGGTTTCCAGGAGCCCTATGTTGCTTTCGTCAAGTCACTGACAAGCAGGCCGGTGGTCGGCGTCGGGCGGTTCACTTCACCGGATGTTATGGTGCGGCAGTTGAAAGACGGAATTCTCGACTTCATCGGGGCTGCGCGGCCCTCGATCGCCGATCCGTTCCTGCCAGCAAAAATCCGTGACGGACGCGATGACGAAATCAGGGAATGCATCGGATGTAACATTTGCAGGTCTGCCAACAACGAAGCCGTACCAATCCGGTGCACGCAGAACCCTACAATGGGCGAGGAATGGCGGCGTGGCTGGCACCCGGAGCGGATATCCCCTGCAACAGCCCCGGAGCGCGTGCTGGTTGTCGGCGGCGGGCCAGCGGGTCTCGAGGCGGCACTAACCCTCGGGCGGCGCGGACACTACGTGCTGTTGGCAGAAGCCGCTCGCGAACTTGGTGGACGGCTGGTGCGCGAGTCCGCCTTGCCCGGCCTTGGCACCTGGATCAGGGTGCGGGACCATCGCCAGCACATGCTCTCCAAGCTACCGAACGTCGAAATCTATCGCGAAAGCCGCATGACGGCGGACGACATTTGCGGACTCGATGCCGCTCATGTGGTGCTGGCGACGGGGAGCACGTGGCGGCGCGATGGAATTGGCGTCGCGCGGGAAACCCCTGTGACCATCGAACCCGGTTCCCCTATTATTACACCTGATGCGCTTGATGGCCTCGCCGATCCGGTTGTGATCTATGACGACGACCATTATTTCATGGCGGGAGCGCTGGCGGAGAAGCTCAAACTCGCAGGTCACGACGTCATCTATGTGACAAGCCAGCCCCTTGTTTCGGCATGGACGCAAATGACCGACGAGCAGTATCTGATCGAGGCGCGGCTGGTGGCCCTGGGAGTCCGTATTCACGTGTCGCATGTGCTTAGATCGGTACGCGGTGCACGTGCGGTTTTCGACTATGCACTGGCGCGCGAGGAGGTAAAGATGGGTATGGGAAGCCTGGTGCTGGTGACCGGCCGGGAACCTGTCGATGACCTGCATGAACCCTTGGCGCAGATCGGGACATTTACTTCGATTACGCGGATCGGTGATTGCCTGTCGCCTTCTCACATCGCGGATGCGGTTTATTCCGGGCACCGGTTTGCCCGTGAATTCGCAGAAACGCGCAAGATTTTGGCGCCTCGGGAAAGGCCAATGCCATGAGCCGGCGCCGCGAAAGACCGGTGCGCAATGCCGGAGATGTGCCGCAAAGGCCATGGAAGCAGTTCAGCCTGCCTTACCGTCCAATAGAGGTAATCTCGGCCGACCATGTGCTGGCCATTCATAACACCGCGCTCACCATTCTCGAAGAGATCGGAATGAAGGTTCTGTCGGACCAGGCACGAGCCTATTATGTTCGGGGCGGAGCAGATGTTGCATCGGGCTCCGACCGTGTGCGATTTGGGCGGGACATGGTGATGAACTGGATGGGCAAGGCTCCTTCCAAGTTCATCCTGGCGGCGCGCAATCCGGACCGGAATGTAAAGGCCGGTGGAACTGATGCCATCTTCTCTTCCGTCGGCGGGCCGGCCTATGTTTGCGATCTCGAAGGCGGCCGGCGGCCCGGCACCTATGCCGAGCAATGCGAGTATCTGAAGCTCGTTCAGAAACTCAATATCCTGCACCAGGAAGGCGGAGGGCCCTTTGAGGCGCTGGACCTGCCGCCACGCACGCGGCACCTCGATCTCTACTATGCGCAGACGACGCTTCTCGACAAGAACTGGCAGCCGCAGGGGCTGGGGCGGGACTTGGCGCTCGATGCGCTCGACATGGCCGCCATTTCGCATGGCGTGACCCGCGAGGCTTTGCGCGAGAAATGCGTTTTCACCTGCGTGATCAATACCAATTCGCCATTGCAACTCGATATTCCGATGGCGGAGGGTTTGATTGCCATGGCAGCGCATGGACAATGCAACATCATCACGCCATTCACGCTGGCCGGCGCCATGAGCCCCGTGACCATTGCAGGCGCTTTGGCACAGCAACACGCCGAAGCGATGGCCGGCATAGTACTGGCGCAGATTGTCATGCCGGGTGCGCCGGTCATGTATGGTGGATTTACGTCCAACGTGGACATGAAGTCCGGAGCACCAGCGTTCGGGACGCCTGAATATGCCCAGGCGGCGCAGGCATCCGGGCAGCTTGCGCGCTTTCTCAATGTGCCGTTCCGCTCGAGCAATGTCACCGCGGCAAATGATGTGGATGCCCAGGCGGCCTATGAAAGCATGATGGCTTTGTGGGGGTCGATCATGGGCGGCGCCAACCTGGTGCTGCATGCGGCAGGCTGGCTCAATGGCGGCCTGACAGCATCTTACGAGAAGCTCATCATCGACGCCGAGCTGCTGCAAATGATGGCGGCTTATTGCGAACCGTTTGCAGTGACACCCGATACGCTGGCACTCGATGCCGTGCGTGACGTTGGACCAGCCGGGCATTTCTTCGGCACGGCGCACACGCTGGCGCGCTACGAGACAGCGTTCCATCAGCCAATGATTTCGAACTGGGACAACTACGACAACTGGCTTGAACGGGGACGGGAAACCGCGCCGCAGAAGGCGAACCGGGTGTGGAAACAACTGCTCAAGGATTATGAGCAGCCAGCCATCGATCCCGGCGTCGATGAAGCGCTGCGCGATTTCGTGGCGCGCCGAAAACTCGACTATCGCTGAAGTGGGCCTAGTTTTGTCTCAAGTATTCCGAACACGGCCTCGCAGGCGAAATCGCGGGTGACGACCGCGGAATCAAGGCACCATTGAATCCACAAGCCGTCGATCAGCGCGATGGTGGTAGTAGCCAGGCGCTGGGCATCGACTGGCAATTTCCGCTCTTTTGCGATTTCGCCGATGGCTCCTGCCAGCGCGCGGCGATAGCTTTCATAGGAGCGGCGATGGGTGGCCTTCAGTTTTGGATTCATGGCAGCTTCACCCCAGAGAGCCAGCCAGGCCTTCAGGCTTGCCTTGGAAAAAAGCGGAGGCTCGAACATCAAGCCTATAACCGTGGCGAGGCGCTGTTCGGCAGATCCATCGGTGCGTTGCGCGGCATGCCCCGCAGCCATCATCGAAGCCGTCATTGCCTCATAAACAGCAGCAAGAAGATCCTCGATGCCCTTGAAATGATGATTGATGAGGCCGCGCGAAACATCGGCTTGCCGTGAGATGTTGCCGATGGTGAATGCGGCAATGCCGCCTTCGGCGAGGCAGTGAATGGCCGCATCGACAAGCATGCGGCGGCGCTGATCCGCAGTCTGCCGTGCATACCTTGGCGGCTTGACAGGTCTGATGGCAGAAATTCTCGTCATGATGTCAACAGAAATTCCGGGGAATCGTTTCGGTGCGGCCATTGCAGAAGACAAGTTTGCCTGCTTCGCGCGCCTCAATGCGCCAGGTGAGATGGAAGTTGCTTGAGCCGGCGCAGAGTTCGGTGCGGGCAACGCCAGACGTATCAGCGGGACCGCTTTTCATCGACCAATGATATTCAGTGACAAGGCGCGCCGAGAGCGGATCACCGGATTGAATGGTGAATGTATCGGCATTGCTTGCCGAGCATTCTATGTTGCGGTCTTCGATCCGCCATGCGCCATAATCCGTGTGCAGGCGGATTGTGCGAATGCCGGTGGCGAGATCGTCCTCGACAGTCTTTGAGAAGGCTTCATCGCGAAAGGTTGTTACCGCTGTTGGTTGGCTGATCTCTGCCGGTTCAAAGCTGACCTTGCTATCGCGTTCAGAGGCTGGGCGGACGGGAAGGTGGACAGTGGACCTGCCACTCCGCAGCGAAATTGTCGACAGTTCGGCTTGCGGCCAGAGAACGAACCAGAATTGGTTCTGGATCGCGAGGCGCAGACGGTGGCCCTTCGGAATGGTGCGGCCGAAATCGTTCAGCTTCACAATGGCGCGGAAGGGTGTGCCTATCGGACAGGGCTCTGGATGTTCATGGGAATTGCGATGCGCGAGGTTTAGAACACCGTAAGTCATCACTGCCGAAGTGCCATCGGGATAGATGTCGCAGAGGCGAATGGCAATATTTACCAGTGGCTTATCGACTTCGAGTTCAAGCTCGACTTCAACGGCGCCGAGCAAGGTCAAGTCGTCCTTGATTATTTCGGTGTCAAAGCACAGGGATTGGCCATCCTCACGGCGCTGGTCGATGGCAAGGTCCGGCGACTCGCCACCATTTCCGCCCCAGCGTCCATAGTCCGTGCCGGCGGTAACGGGGCTGGACACTGACTTCACTTCCCCATCGACTGGCTGGCGGCCAAGACCATCGGCATTGAGGTAAAGCGTCTGCCAGTCAATGCGTGGGCTCGGCCATTGATCCTCCGCTGCCCAGTTCCCGGCGTGCTCCCTGTACCAAGCCTGCGGGCGTTCTTCACCGGTGATCCACACGCGATACATCGGCTCAATCATGATGCCTGTGTCTTCGCCCGTGAGCCAATGCTTCCACCAGCGCAGCGCCTCCTGAAGGTAGCCAATTTGCGGGCCGGGATCGACGCGGCAAGGATAGGTGTGGGTCCAGGGACCCATGATCGCCTGTTTTGGAGAGGAGAGGCGCTGCAACAGGCGGGGGACGGAGTTGGAGTATGAGTCCTCCCAGCCGCAGACCGCCAGAACCGCACAGGTGATCTTCGCATAGTCCTCACAGACCGATCCCTGTTTCCAGTAGCTGTCGCGGCTTTGGTGCCTGAGCCAATGTCCGGACCAGGATCGATTGCCGGCGAGCCTTTCCATCCACATGTCGCGCCATCGGTCACCGACGATCTGCGGATCAGGCGGCATGGAATTGAAGGCGAGCATGACATTCGACCACATCTCGTTTTCGGTGAGCAGGGCGCCGCCCATGTAATGAACATCATCGGCGTAGCGGTCATCGGTCGAGCACAGGGTAATGATGGCCTTGAGGGCCGGGGGGCGGAGAGCGGCAACCTGAAGCGCATTGAAACCGCCCCAGCTTATGCCTGTCATCCCGACACTGCCGTTGCACCAATTCTGATCGGCAAGCCATGCGATGATTTGACAAGCATCATCCTGTTCCTGGGGCAAATACTCGTCGAGGAGCAAACCATCGGAATCGCCACTGCCGCGAATGTCGACGCGGCAATAAGCGATGCCGTTTCCAGCGAGATACGGATGGAGTTCGAGGTCACGGAAGACGGTGCCGTCGCGGCGGCGATAGGGCACCATTTCGACAACGACCGGAACCTGCTTGTCAGTAACGGGGCGCCAGAGAGTAGTTGCGATGCGGGCGCCATCCGCAAGCGTGATCCATTGCGGATCGATGGTTTCAAAAACGAAGGGGAAATCGTGGCGGATGGTCGGCATCGAGGCTCCTTGTTGAACGATTGTAAAACAAGATGCTCGGTTAGACAATGATGGGGACAGTCAGCGCGCTTTTTCCATGAGAGGGTAGTGGCAGCTGAAAGTGCGATCCTGAAGGGCGGTTACAGATGGAGGCACACTGCGGCAAAGCTCGCCAAGCCTGATGCAGCGCGGGTGAAACTCACACCCGGAAGGACGATTGCGCAGGCTGCTGACTTCTCCCATGAGGGCTCGCTCGGTGCGCCTGCGGGCGGGATCAGGGTCAGGCTGGGCGGCGATCAGGGCGGCTGCGTAAGGATGGGCTGGTGCACCAAATACCGCCGCGGTTGGGCCGGTTTCGACAAACCGCCCCATGTACATGATCGCGGTCCTGTCGCTGACATGACGCACCACGGCGAGATTGTGGGTAATGATGACGTAGGTGAGGCCGAATTCGTCCTGCAATTTTGCCAGCAGGTTGAGGATTTCGCCCTGAACCGAAACGTCAAGCCCCGCGGTCGGCTCGTCCGCAATGATGAGTTTTGGATTGAGGGAAATCGCCCTTGCAACGCCGACGCGGCGGGCCTGCCCACCCGATAGCTGGTGGGGGTAACGTTTGGCGAAATCCTTAGGCAATCCGACCAGTGAGAGAAGTCTCGCGGCTTCTGCGCCAAGGTCACGCTCCTTCATGCCATGGATAACGAAGGGCTCTGTGATCAGGGATTGAACGGTGCGCCGCGGCGACAAGCTCGAGACCGGATCCTGAAACATCATCGCCACCTGGCGATGATAGTCCCGGTTGCCACCGTGGCCCTCAGCGAATGGATTGTAACCGTCGAAGGTGATTGTACCGCCAGCAACTGGCGTCAGGCCGACAATCGCACGGGCGAGGGTGGATTTCCCCGATCCACTTTCGCCGACAATGGCAAGCGTCGTGCCCTGTTCGACTACGACGGTCACATCAAGCACGGCATCGACAAAGCGATTGGCAAGGCCTGCGACTTTCGCCTTTACGGGTCCGGCGATGGCATAACGCACGTGAAGATTTTTGATGTCCAGCAGGCTCACGCGCGCGCATCCTGCAACAGATGACAGCGCGCCAGATGTGCCGCACTCACTTCAACGTTCGGCGGGCGTTCAGTGCGGCATCGCTCGAATACAGACGGACAGCGGGGCGAAAAAATACATGCAGCAGGAATGGCATGCAGGTTTGGCACGTCGCCTGAAATGACAGGCAGCTCGCGGGTGGCCGTTTCGATGCGAGCTGGATCGCAGGCAATCAGGGCTTGCGTATAGGGATGCTGCGGCCGATTGAAGATATCGTCGACGGGGCCGGCTTCCACAACTTCGCCAGCGTAGAGCACGACGACCCGGTCACATATCTCAGCAATCGCACCTAGATTGTGCGAAATGAAGAGTATCGATCCGGTGATATCGGTGCGAAGCTCTCGCAACAGATGAAGCATCTGCGCCTCAAGTGTCACGTCGAGCGCCGTGGTGATCTCATCGGCGATGAGGAGTTCCGGCTTCTGCAGGAGGCTCATGGCGATTGCAATGCGCTGGCGCATCCCGCCGGAAAACTGGAATGGATAGCGGTCGAGCTGGCTGGCTGCATCGGGAAGGCCGACCCGCTGAAGTGCTAGTGCAGCCTTTTCACGCTTGTCCGCGCCGGAGGACGTTCGGTCGCGGTACTGGATATCCAGCATCTGCTGGCCAATGGTGCGGACCGGATTGAGCGAGGTCATGGGGTCCTGGAAGACCATGGAGATGCGGGTGCCGCGGATCGCCCGCATGTCATCTTCGGAGAGCTTCAGAAGATCGCCGCCGCCAAAAAGAAGCTCGCCGGAGGTAATCCTGGCATTGACAGATACCAGCCGCATGACGGCAAGCGCGAGAGTGGATTTGCCCGATCCGCTTTCGCCGACAACGCCGACGATTTCACCGCGCGGCACATCGAGATCGATGCGGCGCAAGGCGTGGACATGGCCCTGCTGCGTTTCGAAATGCAGCGAAAGATCGCGTATTTCGAGAACGCTATCTTTCATACGACGCGCCGGAGACGGGGATCGAGATTGTCGCGCAGGCTTTCTCCAAGAAAGGTGAAGCCCAGCGTGGTTATGATCAGCGGAATGCCGCCCGCGACTACAATCCAGGGAGCTACACGAATGAGACCAAAGCCTTCCTGCAGGATGCGGCCCCAGCTCGGCGCGGGAGGCGGGATGCCCATGCCGAGATAGGTGAGGCCCGCTTCCAGCGCCACGACTGACGGAATATCCATGCTGGCGATGATGAGCAGGGGGCCGACAACATTCGGCAAGAGATGGACGCCAATGATGCGCGCCTTCGAGGCCCCAAGGGATTCTATGGCCTCGATATATTCCGAGTTCTTGAGCGACAGCGTCGCAGTCCGCGTCAGCCGGGCGTAAGCCGGCGTCTGTATAACGATAACCACGAACATGAGGGTGGCCACGCTGGCACCAAGGAGGGTGACGACGGTCAGGCCCAGAATGACTGTTGGAAACGAGTAGATTGAGTCGAAGATCAACAGCAACAGGTTGTCGAGCCAGCGCGGGCCATACCCAGCAATCAAACCCAGTGTAAGGCCCAGGACAAGGGCGATGGCAATGGTTGAAACGCCGACAGAAAGCGCGATACGGCTGCCGGCAATGACCCTGCTGAACACGTCCCGGCCCAAATTGTCGGTGCCCATGATGTGATGCAGTGACGGAGCCTGAAACTTGTCCGGCACATTGATCTTGTACGGATCGAAAGGCGTGATCCACGGCCCGAATATGCCGCAAAAAACGACGATCAGGACAAGGATCAGGCCCATAAGGCCCATGGGATCGCTCTTGATCTGGCGCCAGAGAAGCGACAGGCGCGCCGCTCGTGCGGAGACTGCCGGTTCAGAGAGTTGCGCGGACACGAGGATCGAGCCAGGCAACAAGAAGATCGGCGACAGGCATTGTCAGCGCAAAAAGCGCAACGGTGGTGAGGACGCCGCCCTGCACGACCGGAAAATTGCGCATGTTGGCGGCATCGACAATGAGCTTGCCGATACCGGGGCGGGCGAAGATCGCCTCCACGAAGACGGCACTTGAGAGCAGGCCGCCAATGGCGACGGCGAGAAGCGTGATCGTCGGCAGGATGGCAATGCGCAGCGCGTAGGACTTGATAATGCGGAATTCAGGAAGGCCGAAGGCACGGGCCGTTCGAATGTGATTGTCGCCCATCACTTCGAGCATGGAGGCCCGGACAATGCGCGACAGGTAGCCGACCCAGCCGAGACCCAGGGCAAAGCCCGGCATGATGAGATGCAGCGCCTGGTCGCCCCTGTCGCCGACATCACCGGCGCCGATGACCGGCAGCCAACCGAGAATGATGGCGAACAGCAGGATCATGTATATCGCGACGACAAAGGACGGGATGGAAATGGTGCCTACCGATATGACACCCGTCAGCCGGTCGATCAGGGAATTGCGCCGGATTGCCGAATAGCATCCCAAAGGTATGCCAATGAGGGCGGCCCAGCCCAACCCCACGCCAATCAGAACGAGCGTATAGGGCAGATTTTCAAGAACCATCTGGCTTACCGGCCTCTGGCTCCACATGTCGGTGCCCAGGTTGCCCTGCAGAATCCGGCCAAAAAAAGTGCCGAGTTGCACCAGTACAGGATCGTCGAGGCCAAGTTGTTCGGTAATGCGCGCGCGCATTGCCGCGGTGGCGCGTGACCCCAGCATGATTGTCGCGGGATCCCCGGGGATCATCCGCAGGGCCGTAAACAACATCACCATCGAGGTGATGAGGATCAGGATCGAAAGTCCGATGCGCTGGATCGCGTATACGAGCATTGAATGAGAAATTGCCCCGGAATGAAAACGGGCCGGATCGCTCCGGCCCGCCAAATACTAAGCGGTCTTGAAGGTCTCGATCAGAATTTCACCGCCGGTATCGTAACCCGGAACGATCTTGTCACTGTGGGCATAGTTCAATGGATCATGGGTGATCCATACATAGGCTCCGGTATCTTCCATGATCTCCTGCATGCGAATGTACAACTGTTCGCGTTTGGCAGTGTCGGTTTCAGCGAGGCCCTTGGTCCAGAGCTCTTCATATTCCGGGTCGGACCAGCGCTCCCAATTCCACACACCGACCTGACTCTTGATGAACCATTGTATGGTGTCGGATGGATCCGGTGACGTGCGGTAGCGCATCCACCAAAGCTGGAGATTTTTCCAGTCCTCGCCCTTGGATTCGAGACCCAAATTCCAGAAAGGCCCGGAATCAAGCGGGATGATTTCGCACTTTATCCCGACATCTCCGAGATTCGCCTGCACGATTTGCGCCGCCGTGACTCGATAGGCTTCGTTCAACGTCTTAAACTCGACGGTAAGGTCACTTACACCAGCTTCGGCGAGCAGGGCGCGCGCCTCGTCTGGATTGTACGTGTATGTTGACACGCTGCGGTTACCGGTGACACCAAGCGGCACAATGCCGTGGGCCAGGGGGGCGGTTCCGCCATAAGCCGCATCGAGGATCGATTTAACGTCGATGGCGCGCTGAATTGCCTTGCGGACACGAATATCCTTCAGCTTCTCATGCTGGGTGTTCATGCCAATCCAGGTGTAGTAGGGGCCTTCCTGGGTGGCGAGCTTGGCGTTTTTCGGCATTTCCTTGAGATAGCGCGCCGCGGTTGAAGGCAGCACGTTGGTGATCGCGACTTCGCCCGCTTCGAATGCGAGTTCCGCTGCACTCGTGTCCTCGATGTTGATGAAGTGCACTTCCTGGAATACCGGCTTGGCGCCTTTCCAATCGGGATTGGCCTTTACGACGATCTTCTGTTTCGGCGTCCATTCCACCATCATGTAGGGACCGCACTGGCCGGGCAATTCCGTGGTGAATTTCTGGTCGGTCAGCTTTTCGACTGCCGCCTTCGGAACGACCGAGCCCGATTCCGAAGCGATTCCCATCAGGAATGTCGCAGCGAAGGGGGACTTAAGGACGATCACGCCATTGTATTTGTCTTTAACCTCGACCTTCTCAAGCGTTGGCCAGCGGGCTGCCCAATCGGTCTTCAACATGCGTTCGAATGAATACTTCACGTCCTCGGCGGTCACTTCGCCAAGTTCGCCGTTCCACATAAAGCCAGGCTTCAGGGTGAAAGAGATGTGCGTGTCGTCATCCTGATTGACTTTTTCAACATAGTCGGAGGGAGCCCATGCCCATTTACCGGCGGCGTCCTTCACTGGCACGGCGAGGCGCGGGAGGCAGGCGTACTGGATGCTGGTTTCAGCGCCGCCGATCATATAGCCGGGGTCGAGCACCTGGATATCGGCTTCCATGCGAACCTTGAGCAGATCGGTATCGGCGGCGAGTACGTCGCCTGGCTTAATTCCCAAGGCTGCAATGGCAGCCAGGAACGCCGAATTTCGTAACAATTCACGACGATTGATCATTTTGCTCCTCCCTGAGAGCTGTTCTTCGTTCGTTGACTGGCCGAAAGCCGATGCGACTTTCGTTGATGGCAGAGTGTACCCGAAGCTGGCTGGTGTCAAATTGACATCAGTGTGAACTTGGCACCTTGACCTTCCAGGTGGGGCGCGTCAGTTATCCTTGTCATGGACGAGGCGCAAACTGGCGAACTCTATCATAACCGGCTTGTCGGCCTGCTCGAGCGGCTATGGGGAGATGGTTGGCTGTCACCTGGCGGGCCCGAGGAAGTGGCGCTCCTGCTTGAGGGCAGCGATCTCAAAGGCAAGTCCATACTCGATATCGGTTGCGGCGCGGGGGGTGTGGATGTGCTTCTGGCCGGGAAATATGGTGCAGGATACATTACCGGAGTTGATGTCGAGGACACGGTGCTGGGGCATGCCCGCGCACGAGCCGAACGGGCAGGACTTTCGTCGCGCATTGGGTTGGTCAAAGTGGTGCCGGGAGCGCTGCCATTTCCGCCCGCCGTATTTGACATTGTTTTCAGCAAGGATTCGATCGTTCATATTCCGGACAAGCATGCCTTGATGCGCGAGGTTTTCCGCGTGCTGAAACCCGGCGGCTGGTTCATCGCATCCGATTGGCTGATCGGACATGACAACGAGCCGAGCGACCAGATGAAGGCCTATATTGCATCGGAAGGACTCGAATTCGGCATGGCCTCGCCAGCCCGTTACGCTGACGCGCTGTCGTCCGCCGGTTTCATTGATGTCAGGATGGAGAGCCGCAATAGCTGGTATCGCGACCAGGCGCATGAGGAACTGGCGCTGCTCAAAGGCCCGCTTTACCATGAAGCGGCCGAGAAACTCGGCCATGATTTCGTTGACCACAATATCGAGATCTGAACAAACATGCTGCCCGTGCTCTCGTCAGGAGAACATTGCCCCACGCACTTACGGGCGCAGAAGCCTGCAGCCTAAGCGCGAACCTGCTACCTCTTCGATGGATGGATGTGCTCAGGATGTGTCTTCATAGAGCGCGTCGCGGGCCAGCCCATGACACTCCCGCAGCACAAAGTCGATTTCCTCAATCGCCTCCTTGCGATGGCCGGGCGGCGGACCGGGGCGGAACGGCGACAAGAAGGTGGGTTTCTGCATCCGGTCGCGCCGGGCTTTCCAGCGCGCCAGACGTCGGGCTTGTAGCGGCAGGTTGTCGAGCGCCATCTTCACCGCGGCGAGACGGCAGCCGAGGCGCGTAGCGTCGACAGAGTCATCCGGCTCAGGGATGGGACTCTCAACTGGCCGGGGCTGGAACAACGGGACGAGCGGACTGTCGGCAAAGACGTGAATGCGGGGAATAACCGTGGCGGCAAAACGCCTTCGGCTGTGGTGGCTGAAGCGCTGGCGCGTGTCGAACAGCTGAAACGCGATCGGTCCGCCGCCCTTTCCCGCGAGAACAAGCCCCCTGGGCATTGGACGGGCGGAAGCGGGTTTCACCTTGAGCCCGCGCGCCGCGATGGCAATCAGGCGGCGCACTGCCGATTCCGTGGGGAGCAACATCCGCGACACCGCGTGGTAGAGAGACGGCGGAAGCAACGCCACCATGGCGCCACTTCCCATTTCCACCATGGCGATGAGCATCGCCACAATGCGGGTGAGTGCTGCCTGATTTCTCTCGATGACCCTGTCCCAGTCCATATGTTTGTCAAAGTCCTCCTCCAGCCTCGCTAGAACAAAAGAGGAACATAGTCAACAACTTTCGACCGGAGCGGTGCGGCCTTATGCATCGATCGCAGGAACGCGG
>JANMMJ010000149.1:0-2226 GCA_031373255.1 Hyphomicrobiales bacterium | reverse complement strand
GCGTCAGCGGCCCCGCGGCCGGGTCTTTCGACCCGCCCAGAAGAGTTGCCCGGTCTCGATCATGCGCCAGGCCGCTTGCTCCTGGCTTCCCGCATCCAGCCGAAGGTTGGCTTTCTGGCGAATTGTACGGACAGTGGAGATCTTCACATCGAGCTGGCTAGCGACATCCGCCGGCCGCTCGCCAAGGATGGTCGCGCGAGAGAGGAATTCGTGCTCGCGCGCCGTAAGCTGCTCGGCCTCCTCCAGCTTCGGTTTCTGTAGGGCAAGGACCTGATGGTAGGCGTAGTCGCCAATCCGCATGCAAAGCCGCACGCGGTCAGAGTCGAGACGCTCTGGCGAAGCGATTGAGCACGAAGCGCCGACAATGATCGAACGGAGCGCCTGAGACACGCCCTCGGGTTGGCCGACGAGTTCCCTCAACTTTTCGAACCAAAGCCGCTGAGGCTTCTTCATTCCATCTCGTTGAGGGTAAAGTGGCGGCCAATAAACCGGACCGCTGCTCCGCTCGACCGCAGCAAACATCGCGTTTAGTGCTCCACGCGGGCCAGGCGCGAAGAGGAGGTCGACCGCATCGGGCGGCCAGTTGTACACGAGCACACCGAGACTGCGCAGATCTTCATGGCTGGCGTGCGTAGCGATTGCAAAGCTTGGAACGCCGAGGTCACGAAACGCCGCGACAACCAGATCCTTTACGGCCCGAGGCGTTTGTGTCCCGTCGCATGCTTCCATGAATGTCCAATACTTGCTGCGCATGCCGACGTCAGCTTGCACGCTTGGCGTCGAATCCGATAATTGCAATGGCGCCTGAGCCAGCGCCTTCGCCGTCGACATCGACCCCCCTTTCGCGCCGTGCCAGACGCGCCCAATCCAAACTGCAATACCTGACGGGGCGATTTCCAGCGTGATTCGTCAACATGCGATTGTACTTTCTAGGCCTCTGAAGACGCAGAGGCACAAGTTTGGGTCTCGGGTTCCATCTGCTTCGCCCAGAGCTGATAGTAGCCTCCCCGGGCCGCCATCAGCTCGTCGTGACTGCCCTGCTCGACCACCTGCCCGCTTCCAAGGACGACGATGCTGGCGGCTGCAGAGGCCAGCGCAAGACGATGGGTGACAATGAGGGTTGTCCGCCCTTTGGCCATCGCCATCAGATCCGCGCAAACATCCCTTTCCGTATTCGCGTCCAACGACGACGTTGCCTCATCGAGCAGGAGAATGTCGCTCTGACGCAGCAACGCCCTTGCGATCGCCACGCGCTGGCGCTCGCCTCCCGAGAGCTTGAATCCCCTGTCGCCGACGATTGTTTCGAGGCCGTGCGCGAGACCTTGCACAACGCCTTCGAGGCGCGCGAGGCGCAGGACGCGGCTGACGTCATCGTCGCTGGCGTCAGGCCTTGCAACGAGAATGTTGTGTCGGAGCGATGTGTTGAAAAGCGCAACTTCCTGCTGAACAACGGCCATACGTCCTCTAAGGGATTGAGCATCGAGGTCGGACAGCGGTGATCCGCCGATCAATACCCGTCCTGAGTTTGGAGCGAGGTGCTTCTGGAGAAGGCGCAGAAGGGACGTCTTGCCTTCTCCCGTCGCCCCGACGACGGCCAACGTCGTGCCGGCGGGAACAGAGAAGGTCACACCCGACAGGATACTCCGGTCGCCGTCGTAGGAAAGCGAGACATTGTCGAAAGTGATGGCAGGAGGACCAAGGCTCGATGGCCGGGACTCTGAGGATTGGAACTCGGGCTTCAGAGCAAGCAGATCGCGAAGGCCCGCGAGATATCCCGCGCCCTGGGTCAGGTCCCGAACCGCATACCCGCTCATTTCAAGCGGACCGACAATCTGCAGCGTGTAGGTGATCAGCAGCAGGAACTCGCCCGCAGTCATCTGACCTGCGCGCACACCCTGCAGGCCAAGCCATGTTGAAGCGCCCAGACTGGCGACGAACACAGCTGCAGTCGCGATCCCCGTCTCCAGCCGACGGCGCGACCAAATTCGCCAAGCCGCCTCAACACCTCGAGTCGCCTCACCATATTGCCGGTTGAAGCACTGCTCTGCCGTGCAATTCTTGATCGTCTCGACGTTGGCGAGTCCCTCCGACAGGTGACTTGAAGCTGCGACCTGCTTCTGAAGGGCAAGCATGGTGGGTTCGGCTGTTCGCTTCACGCCCCAGGCAAAAGCGCATACATAGGCGGCTATGGTGGCGCAGACGAGCGCCCAGATCTCCGGATTGAAG
>JANMMJ010000146.1:0-1952 GCA_031373255.1 Hyphomicrobiales bacterium | reverse complement strand
CGCTTGATGACCGCGTGCCGGTCGTCGACGAGATCGGCAGCTTTGCCGTCGATCAGCCCCGCGCCTCCGATCTCATCGGCTTTCTCAAGGCGCTCGAATTTTCAAGCTTCACCCGGAAAGTTGGCTCCGAGCTTGACTGCGATATCAACGCGATCGATCCCGTGCCAGTCGAAGTGAAGTTTTGGCCGCCTGAAGGTGGCGAAGCACCGGCACTCGCATCAACATCGCAGCAACAAGCAGACAATGTCGCAAGGGGAGCGAGCTCAGCCGCCCCCACTGGCTTGGCAATCCGTCGCGATGACGGAGAGGCTGACAGTCTGCGTGCCATCCCGTTCCGCCATGCCGACTACGAAACCGTCATGTCATTGGGCTCTCTTGAGCGCTGGATTGCCGAAGCCAAGGCACTGGGCTATGTGGCCGTTGATACTGAAACGGATTCGCTTGATGCCATGCAGGCCAATCTGGTTGGCGTTTCGCTGGCGACGGCACCCGGTCGCGCCTGCTACATTCCCTTGGCCCATAAGGGTGAGGGCACCGGTCTCTTCGGCGGCGAAGTTGTCACTGGCCAGATCGCGCTGGATGATGCCATCGCGCGCCTCAAGCCGCTGCTCGATGATCCGGCGGTCCTCAAGATCGGTCAGAATCTCAAATATGACATGCTGTTGCTCGGCAACTACGGCATGGCCATCACGCCGCTCGATGACACCATGCTGATGTCCTATGCGCTCGAATCCGGGGAAAACGGCCACGGCATGGACGAGCTCAGCGAAAAACATCTTGGCCACAAGCCGATTTCCTTCAAGGAGGTCGCGGGTTCGGGCAAGGCCATGATCACCTTCGACAAGGTCGCACTCGACCGCGCCACTGCCTACGCCGCCGAGGATGCCGATGTCACCTTGCGCCTCTGGCTTCTTCTCAAGGCGCGCCTGCTCGAAAAGCGAAAAGTCACGGTCTATGAAACCCTGGAGCGTCCCCTGGTGCCCGTGCTCGTTTCCATGGAGCGCCAAGGTGTGCTGGTGGATCGAGCCGTGCTCGCCAGGCTGTCGCAGGAGTTTGCCACGGCCGCCGCTGAAATCGAAAAGCATGTCTACGAACTGGCAGGCGATCGCTTCAACATCGGCTCGCCCAAGCAACTCGGCGATATCCTCTTCGGTCGAATGGCTCTCCCGGGTGGCCGCAAGACCGCGACTGGTGCTTGGAGTACCGATTCAGACGCCCTTGAAGATCTGGCAAGCCAGGGCGTCGAACTGGCCCGCCGTGTCCTCGACTGGCGCCAGCTCGCCAAGCTGCGCTCGACCTATACCGATGCATTGCCGGGTTTCATCAATCCGAAGACCGGCCGGGTCCATACCAGCTATGCCATGGCCTCGACCTCGACCGGCCGCCTGTCATCGACCGATCCCAATCTTCAGAACATCCCGGTGCGCACCGAGGAAGGCAAGAAGATCAGGACGGCCTTCATTTCACCGCCTGGCAAGAGTCTGATCAGCGCCGACTACAGCCAGATCGAACTGCGCGTGCTGGCCCATGTTGCCGATATTCCGCAGCTCAAGAAAGCCTTCGAGGATGGGCTCGACATTCACGCAATGACGGCTTCCGAGATGTTCGGTGTCCCGGTCAAGGGCATGGACCCGCTGGTTCGCCGCCGCGCCAAGGCCATCAACTTTGGCATCATCTACGGCATTTCCGCCTTTGGCCTCGCCAACCAGCTGTCGATCTCGCGCGAAGAGGCCGGCGAATACATCAGGACATATTTCAAGCGGTTTCCCGGCATCCGGGACTATATGGACTCGACCAAAAAGATCGCGCGCGAGCAGGGCTATGTCGAAACCATCTTCGGCCGGCGCTGCCATTTTGCCCGCATCAATTCGCCAAATCCGTCGGAGCGGGCCTTCATGGAGCGCGCCGCCATCAATGCGCCCATTCAGGGAGCCGCCGCCGATATCATCCGC
>JANMMJ010000133.1:0-11903 GCA_031373255.1 Hyphomicrobiales bacterium | reverse complement strand
ATGGAATCCAGCTCTCTTCGGCAAAGAGTCAGCCCGTGGCAGGTGAAGCGGGGTTCCGGCTCGCGCGCCGCTGCCGCGGCGCTTGGCCGGAATGACGAGAAAACGGGGGTTCCCTGTCTGGTCATTGCGGGCCGGTCATGGCTCAGGCAATGGCGAAGGGTCTTGACATATGTTCCTATTATGTTCTATTCGTCCTATAGGAGGAATTTTACCGGCACATGGACTGGGACAGGGTCATCGAGAGAAATCAGGCAGCACTCTCCCGCATCGTGGCGATGCTTATCGCCATGGTGGAAATGGGAAGTGGTGCCATGGTGGTGCGGCTTCCACCGTCGCTCTACCGCGCGGTGTCGCGCATGTTGCTCCCCACGGAATCGGCGGTGCGCCGCCTGATTGCCATTGCGGCGCGCGGACTCAAGGCGAAACCCGCACTCATCCGTCCGATGCCCAAGGGGCTTGCTTTCGCCGCAAAGGGCGGCGGACAGATCGCGTTTCAGCTGTTCGACACGCGCCAGCGATTCAGCCGCGCCAGCAGAAGGCGTGCTATCGCCACGGTTATTCCGCGCATTCACATCTTTGCCGACAGTCCGCTCGTCCCGTTGTTCCATACCCCACGGCCAGTTGAGATTCCCATTCCTGAGCCGGATGACTCTGTCGACGCTACGCGCCTCGGCCGCCGTCTCGCCGCGGTCAGGATGGCGCTCGACAACCTGCCTCGGCAGGCCAGGCGTCTGGCGCGATGGAAAGCCCGGCGCGACAGGATGCAAAAACCCGCCTTCTTGTCGCCGTTCCGCCCCGGTCCGCCGCCCGGCCATCGCAAGGAGGCGATAGAGGAAATCGACTTTGTGCTGCGCGAGTGCCATGGGCTGGCCCGCGATGCGCCACACGAAGACACGTCCTGATCACATCCATCCATCGAAGATGGTTGCGAGTTTGCGGTTGATGCCGCGAAGCTGTATTGCTCTATAACTGCACTCAGGAAGATGAAGGCTCGAACGCTATACCTGAGGCATCGAACAAGTGGCATGCCGCGGCAGGAATGCCAATGCGGATAAGGTCACCCGGTTGCGCCGCCACATCGCCTGCCGCATGAATTGCGAATTCGTTGCTGCCTGGCACTTCGAGATAGACATAGGTCTCATTGCCAAGGCGCTCCACCGCGGCGGCGCGGCCTTCGAGTATGGCGTCGCCCTTGCCCTTTGAATCTATGGCCTCGGGACGTATGCCCAGCGTCACAGGCTCCCCCGTCACTGCTTTTCCAGTCTTCCGGGGCACCTTGATTGACTGGCCTCCGGCGAGTGCAACAGTAATGCTGTTCTTCGTTGCCGATGCGATCGCGCCACCCAGAAAATTCATCGCCGGTGAACCAATAAATCCCGCAACAAAGCGGTTTCGCGGGGCATGATAAAGATCAAGTGGGGCTCCAACCTGCTCGACGCGCCCCTGATTGAGAACCACGATGCGATCCGCCATGGTCATGGCTTCAACCTGGTCATGGGTCACATAGATCATGGTTGCCCGGAGTTGCCGGCGAAGCCTGGTAAGTTCCAGGCGCATTTGCACGCGCAACTTGGCATCGAGGTTCGAAAGCGGCTCGTCGAAAAGAAATACCTTGGGTTCGCGCACAATTGCACGGCCGATTGCAACACGTTGCCTCTGTCCACCGGAGAGTTCGCGCGGCTGGCGCTGCAGGATTTCCGAAATCTGGAGGATATCCGCGGCGCGTTGGACCTTCTTGCGGATTTCCGTAGTCGCAGTCTTGGCGATCTGCAGTCCAAAGGCCATGTTCTCGAACACGGTCATATGCGGATAAAGCGCATAGTTCTGAAAGACCATGGCAATGCCCCGCTCTGCCGGCTGCAATGTGTCGACCCGCGTGCCGCCAATATGGATGCTGCCCTCCTGCAGGTCCTCAAGTCCGGCGATCATCCTCAGCAGAGTCGATTTTCCGCAACCCGAAGGGCCGACGAAGACGGTGAACTCTTCCTTCTCTATGTTCAGGTCGACGCCATGGATGATTTCCGTCTCGCCATACCGCTTCCGGACGGCCTTGAGTTCGACATAGCTCATGATGGAACCGTTTGCTGCGCCTGTTTATGTAGCCGGAAGCATCACGCCTCTGCGTGTTGCGAGACTATGATCTGGACCCGAGAGCGTCAACGCGGAATCTATGGAACAAGTGAACTCCGGAGCTTGCTGTATTGCTGCTATCCACAAAACCGGACAATTGTCTGGAAATGCGGAATGCCTTAGCTTGAATTAACGAAGGAGGGCGGAAAGCCATGGTGAGCAGAATTGCGCGGCTGGAGGTCATTCCCGTGATCTCGCCCGTCGGATCGGCCAATGATCTCGATGGCACTGCCGATACGATCATCATCAAGATCCATGATGAGGACGGAAGATTTGGATTTGGCGAAGCTGATGCGCCACCCTCGGTCGTCAAGAGCTTCATCGAAATGCCGACCGCGCATCTCTGGAGCCGCAACGCCGGTGAAATCCTCAAGGGTGAAGACCCGGTCGAGATCGCGGCGATCTGGCAAAGGCTCTATGAGGGCACTTTCTGGCCCGGGCGCCGGGGCGTGGGCATACATGCGATTTCTGCCATCGACATTGCGCTGCATGATCTTGCTGGAAAGCAACTGGGTCTTCCTGCCTACAAGCTGATGGGTGGAGCGCGGCGCAGCAAACTCAGACCCTATTGCACGATCTTTCCCGGTCTGGCGCAGGGGCGCAGCATCGATGAATTGATGAAGGAGATCTTTCGCCAGTTCGATCTGGCCCTGCAATCAGGCTTCCGTGCGGTGAAAATGGAGGTCCTGTTCTACGACATGGTGACCGACCTCGAACTGATCCGCCGTATCGGAGAAGGCCGACGCGCCCTTGGCGATGACATACTTATGGCCATCGATTTCGGCTATCGCTGGCAGAACTGGCATGATGCTCTCTTTGTTCTTGAGCGCATCGCCGATCACAACATATTCTTTGCCGAGGCGGCATTGCAGCACGACGATCTCCTGGGCCATGCCAGGCTGGCTGATAGAAGTTCCATTCGGATCTGCGGCGCCGAAGCCGCGGCAACCCGCTTTGAAATTCGTGAATGGCTGACCGTCGGCAGGGTTGGTGTGGTGCAGCCGAACATTGGCCGTGGTGGCGGCCTGACCGAGATCCGGCGCATTGCCGACCTCTGTGAAATCCATGGGGCGGAAGTTGTTCCCCATGGATGGAAGACAGGCATAACCTCGGCTGTCGGCCGTCATTTCCAGGCCGCCTGTCCGGCAGCACCTGTCTTCGAATATGTCTCGCCGCACGTCTTCGACAGCCCGCTCCGCCGCGAACTCGTTTCGCCGGAGCCCGCTGTTGTTGACGGCTTCATGGAGTTGCCGACGGGCCCCGGCCTCGGTATCGAACTCAACGAAGAGCTTGTCGCAAAGTGGCGTGTGGACAGCTGAGAAACTTCATCCAAGACGATACTTTGAAACCGTTTCGGCATTAAGCGATACGCCGAGCCCGGGACGGTCCGGTACTGCGATCCGCCCGTCTGCTCCAATGGGAAAAGTCTCATGGGTAAGATCCCAGCGCAGCGGCGACTGGCTGGTCGAATACTCGCAGGGCTCGTCCATCCAGTGCTGTGACAGGAACGCAAGATTTGCAGCAATCGTGATGTTGGACTTGTAGCCGTGTGTCACCACCCGCTTCCCGAGTTTCCGAGCGAGACCAGAAATGCGCATGAGTTCGGTAAGGCCACCAGCCATTGTGACATCGGGTTGGGCAATATCTATCTTGCCGCGAATAAACGCGTCTTCATATTCATAGCGCGTCGTAAGTCCGAGA
Source organism: Hyphomicrobiales bacterium (assembly GCA_031373255.1). GTDB lineage: Bacteria > Pseudomonadota > Alphaproteobacteria > Rhizobiales > Aestuariivirgaceae > JANMMJ01. Next base: position 8,072 of record JANMMJ010000133.1, on the reverse strand, counting down.
TCGCCGCCACCAATGGGAATGCCGTAGCCCTGGAACCTGGCATGGCCATCAAGATCGTCAATCGGGAGCGGGGCCTCGACCCAGAAGAAGTCGTTGTCCTTGAAGATTGGCATGAACGGAAGACCTTCCTCGGCCATCGACCAGGCTGTCGCTGCATCGACCATCAAGCGAATGTCTGGCCCAACATGCTCCCGTGCTGCACGGATCAGGCCCGCGGTCTTGTCGAGATCGTCCCGCCAGAACGGGTCCGCAACTATCTTGATCGCCTTGAGACCAAGCTTCAGGCCCCGGTCAATGTTCCTGCGAACCTCGTCCGGTGCTTCGCCCAGCGGGTAGACAGTTCCATAGGCGAGGACGCGGCTGCGCTGGGGTTGGCCGAGAAGTTCTCCCACGTTTTTGCCCAACACCTTTCCGCGCAGGTCCCAAAGGGCAATATCAACGGCCGAGATGGCGTGAATGACCGCACCGCGCCTCCCGTAGTAACTGGTAAGATCATACATGCGATCCCATAGGTCCTCGACATTGCCAGGATCCTGGCCGATCAATACCTGCTTCAGCCCCATGGCATGGGTATGAGAACGGGGAGCATCCACAATCGCCCGGATCACCGAGGGTACGCTGTCGACCTCTGCGATCCCGGTCACGCCATCGTCGGTGTGGACGAGCACGAGGCAATTGTCGTAAGAGCCGTCAAATGTCTCTCCGGTCCAGCCGGAAACGCGCAACTCGATAACTTCGATATCAATGATCTTCATGAAACAGCTCCATTCGACGCCCCTCTAGAGTTACCAGATACCGGACAGTAGTCCACACGACAGGAATCCAGGATGCGAACATCTCAACCAGTAGCTTTGAAAAGGCTGCGCAAGACCGGCAATGATGCCGTGGTCGATGACGAAGCGACCGGCTCCCGCAGTCTGCGGAGAGCCTTCGATATCCTCGATCTCATGTTGCAGCGCGGCGGACCGGTGACCGTGGCGCAAATCATTGAAGCGCTCGCCATCCCGAAGTCGACGGCCTATGAATTGGTACGCACCCTGACCGAGGCAAACTATATCGCTCCTTCGGGAAAAGGCAGCGGACTTTACCTTGGCCGCAAGCTCTTTGAGCTTGGCATGGCCTATCACAGTCATGTCGATCTGCTGCGTGACGGCAGCCTGGTTGTCGAGGAACTGCGCAACGAAACCGGCGAAACTGTACAGCTTTCGGTGCTGGAGAATGACCAGATGATGGTGTTGCTGAAGGAGGAAGGTGTCCGTCCGTTGCGCATCATCAGCAATGTTGGTTCGCGTGTTCCGGTGAACTGGGCGGCAGCCGGCCGGCTGCTGGTTTCCGATCTCGACGACAAGGCTTTGACCAGTCTGCTGGCGGCAACCGTACGCCAGTCGCCCTCCGGCAAGGCCATCCTGGATGTGAAGAGGCTCGTCGCCCAGATTCGACGCTTCCGCCGCCAGGGCTACGCAACCGAATTGAACGAATCAAACGAACATGCGGGCTGTATCGCCGCGCCAGTTATCGATGCGACAGGCCGCTGCGTTGCCGCATTGAGCGTCGTCGTTCCAGAGCAACGGCTGGCAAGGCCCAACAGAGAACATCTCATTGTCAGCGTTATCAAGGCGGCGGAGAAATTGTCTCGCAGGATTGGTGGCCCGCGGGCCGTCTAGTTTGAAGCGTGAAGACGCTGCAGTGTATCGAGAAGCTGATCGGCGCCAATCCCGCCTCGAAGATGTGACTCGATTAAGTCTCCGCCTCTTTCCTGGAAAGCGAGATAACCATCATAGCGTGGCCGGATCCAGCATGCGTCCATTGTAGCCCTGGTTCCGATGTAGCAATTGCCAAACACCTGGTTGATGGCTGGATCATCCCAGGCAGCTGCATGGGCGGGCTGGCCGTGATACCTGGCGAATGCGTGCTGGGCCCCTGCCGAGGCCGCAAATCGAACATAGGCCATCGCCGCCTCGGGATTTCGCGTCCATGCTGAAACGCCCAGCCCTGTTCCGCCAATCGTAGAACCCTTGTGCCCTTTAGGGCCGGGGAAGTTGTGAAAGCGCAGTGGTTTTCGCTGGTCAGCCTCGGCGTATGTCGCATAACAATAGACAGCGGGACAAAAGACCAGATCATCTTGACGCACCATGGCGTCGTGAAGGGCAATGCTGTTCCAATCCAGGACCTGTGGCGGGCACAGGGCCAAAAGCGATCGCAACAGGCCGAGAGCGTGAATTGCTGCGTCTCGATCGGCGAATGCCTCATGTCTGTTGATGGCACACGGGGTTCCGAGATTGGCCATCAGCGTATAGAACGTCATCAGGCTGTGAACGCCTTTGAGGCCAATTGACAACCATTGACCTTCGCGCCTGGCGCGCTCGCCCAACTGCATCAGGTCAGCCCAATCGGCAGGAACCTCCGTATCCAAGGCTTGCAAGAGGTCTGGCCGCGATACGGCCACTTGGCAAGCGGCATCGACGGGCAAGGCCCACACGTCGCCATTCTTCCGATAAGTTTCGAGCGAAGGACCCACGAACAGGGCGGAATCATCAGCCACGTCGTTCAATGGCAACAGGCACTTTGAGGTTGCAACTATACCCATGAAGGGATGATCCAGGATGATCAAATCGAAAGCGCGGGCCAGTTCCTCAACAGGCGTGAATTCAAAACCGCTGAGCGGGCGCGATGACCACTCGATTTCGATGTGGGGATGCTGCTGCTTGAACATCGGCAGGGTGTTTACCAGCGGATCCACGGCCCGCCGGTGGTCCCACGTCATGCCTTTCAGCTTTACGGGTTTCATCGGTTGTCTCCGGTGACTTGACTCGTAGTCTATCGCAGCTAATGTGCCTGTCTGGCAAGACGCACGGCTGTCCGCCATTTCGGAATTCTGAGTACTTGCAAAACAAAACGTCTGGGAGGACGAATCTGATGAAGACGGTCAAGTGGATGTACGGCGCCGCCGTCGCGGCAATTGGATTGACGCTGTCCGCACCCGCGAGCTTCGCTGCCGCCGGTGACGAATGCGTGAAGATTCTCGGATACGAGTGGAGCGGTGAAAAGCAGTCGATGGATCCCGCCGACATGCATTCGGGTGACGATGCCTATCACACGTTTGCCGTCTACAACCGGCTCGTCGACATCGACGATAACTTCAATGTTCTGCCGGAACTCGCCACGGAGTGGTCAGTCTCCGAAGATGGCCTGACCTGGACATTCAAGCTGAGGGAAGGCGTGAAGTTCCATTCCGGGAAGGATTTCTCATCCGCCGATGTCGTTTACACCTTCAAGCGGCTGCTCGATGAGAAGACGGGATCTGGAGCCCGCGCCGTTCTCGAGTTCCTGGATCCCGATGGAATAAAGGCGGTCGATCCAACCACTGTCACCTTCACGACAAAGAAGCCGGTCGTTGAGCTTCCCGTACTCGTCACCAACAAGTTTACAAACATCGTGCCGGATGGCGCCAAGCAGGAAGCCCTTCGTCTCAAGGGTGATGGCACTGGTCCGTTCATGCAGGAAGAGTTCACGCCCAATGCGCCGGTTCGCATCCTGCGCAAGAACCCGAACTACTGGGATGCGGGCAAACCGATGGCGGATTGCCTGCGCATCACCGTGGCCCAGGAAGCTATTGCCGCGGTGACGGCAATCAAGGCCGGTCAAGTTGACCTCATGCTGAATGTTGACCCGTCTGTGATTGGTTCTCTCAAGGAAGACCCGAACGTCGAACTGCTGCAGACCGGCGCTTCTAACTCGATGACGGTTTCAATGTGGGTGGATACCAAGCCATTCGACGATCCGAAGGTTCGCGAGGCGTTGAAACTTGTGGTCGACCGTCAGGCCATGGTGGACACGGTGCTGCTCGGCTTTGGTCAGGCCGCTGCCGACAATCCTGTACCCGTCGGAAACCCGTCATCCTTCACCAAGGAAGCGCCAAAACAGGATATCGAGAAGGCCAAGGCGCTGCTTGCCGAAGCCGGATACAAGGATGGCCTGAAATTCGATCTCTATACGGCTGAAGGCGTTCCTGGAATGGTCCGCATGGCGCAAGTCTATGCCGAGATGGCCAAGGCGGCGGGTGTCGAGATCAATGTGATTGTGACCCCCGCGGAGAGTTTCTGGGATGACGTTTGGCTGAAGAAGCCGATCGTCACATCGGCGTGGTCCATGCGTCCGCCGGGCGAAGGGCTCGCCGTTGCCTACACACAGTCCGCCAAGTGGAAGGAAACACACTGGGAGCGCCCCGACTATGATGCCCTTCTGCTCAAGGCGAATACTACTGTCGATCCGGCCGAGCGCCTCAAGCTTTTCCAGCAGACCGGTGAACTGCTGGCCAAGGAGGGTGGTCTGATCCTCCCGATGTTCGTCCATCAGGTCCTGGCCGTGAGGAAAGGCTGCAAGGGCTACGAGCCAAGAGCGCAGAACTTCAATCTCAACTTCGAAAACTTCTCCTGTAAGTAAAGGGTTACGAGTTTGCCCATGAACTGAGTGCCTAGCGCTTCGCTGATGGGTATCGCCAAGGGGGCGAGGCTTGCCTCGCCCTGTTTTCTTCGGAGGAGAGCGAATTGCCGATCGTCCTGCTGGTGGTGCGCCGCGCCTTTCTCTCGGTCGTGACGCTGCTCCTGGTGTCGCTGATCATCTTCTCGATGCTGGAGGTTCTTCCGGGCGATGTCGCGACCCGCATTCTGGGGCGCGACGCGACGCCTGAGTCACTTGATCTCCTGCGCACCGAACTGGGCCTCGACCGGCCTGCTGCAATTCGCTACGCCGATTGGTTGAGTGGCCTCATGACGGGGAACCTCGGACGTTCGCTTGTCTCCAGCCGGCCGATCGCCGAGATTCTCGCGCCGCGCATCTTCAACACGCTGATGTTGTCGATCTATGCCTTCATTCTCTACCTGCCGCTGACGCTTATCCCCGCGATCATACAGGCGCTGACGCGTGATCGCGGCCCAGACCACGCTCTCTCTGTCGTGACGCTGGTCCTGCTGTCGATGCCTGATTTCCTGCTGGCCACCATCCTGCTGTTGACCTTCGTGCTCTGGATTCCTCTTCTTCCCGCTATCTCGCTGGTCGACCACTCCTCGAGTAGCGTGGAATATCTGAGGGCCATGACCCTTCCAGCCGTGACACTGGCGATCGTCATGGCGGTCTATGCCGTCCGCATGCTGCGCGACAATCTGATCGAAATCCTCGACTCGGATTTTGTACGCATGGCGGAGTTGAAAGGTCTGTCGCGATCCCGCGTTCTGCTGCGTCATGCGCTCCCCAATGCACTCGTTCCCACTCTCAATGTCACTGCGCTCAATCTTGCCTACCTCATTGGCGGCGTCGTTGTTGTGGAGAAGGTGTTCTCCTATCCCGGATTTGGCACACTTCTCGTCGATTCCCTTCAACTGCGGGACCTGCCCGTGATCGAAGCGACAGTGATGATTGCTGCACTTGTGTACATCGCTGCCAATCTTGTAGCCGACATTGCAGCCATTCTCCTCAATCCACGGCTCAGGACCGGCTAGGCCATGAGCGATTTGAACATTCGGCTTGCACCGGCAGTCGATAAGGGATCGGGCATTGTCGCTCTGTGGTGGCAAATGCCACTGAGTTTCCGGATTGGCAGCGTGATTCTCGCCGTCCATTTGATCGTTGCGATTACAGGCCCGTTTTGCGCACCCTACGGGTATTCGCAGATGGGGGCTGGCCCTCCGCTTTCGGGCATGAGCATCGCCCATCCCTTCGGAATTGACCAACTGGGCCGCGATGTCTTCAGCCGTGTCGTTCACGGTAGCCACATCGTGATCCTGCTATCCTTGTCGGGTACGCTTTTGGGCCTGATTGTCGGATCCATCATCGGACTGCTGTCCGGCTATGTCGGTGGGTGGATCGACGAAGCTGTGCAGCGTATCCTCGAAGCCTTGATCAGCATTCCGTTTCTCGTCCTGGCTTTGATCGCAATCGCTGCCGCGGGAACCGACTACTCCGGCAATCCCATCTTGATTGTCCTGGTCGTTGCACTTGTCTATGCTCCACGCATCGCGCGCATGGCGCGTGCCGCCGCGATTGATATCGCCACGCGCGACTATGTCACCGTGGCACGCCTGCGTGGTGAGGGTGCCTGGTCTGTCATGCTGCGCGAGTTGGTACCAAATGCGACAGGTGTACTGCTTGTTGAGTTCGCGCTGCGCGCTGGTTATGCGCCGGTATTGATCGGATCGCTGGGCTTCCTGGGTTTCGGCCTCCGCCCTCCAACACCTGAATGGGGCCTGATGATCAGTGAAAACCGGGCGTTGCTGATTATTGCGCCGTCCACAGTGCTTGGGCCAGGATTGGCGCTGGCCTCGCTGGTTGTGGGTCTGAATCTCTTTACAGAGGGCCTGGCCCGTGTATTGGGACGGACCGTCAGGCTCGGAAACCAATAATGCGGCAGTACGGGGAGCCGCTGGTTCGTGTCGTTGACCTCACAGTGTCCTATCGCCAGGGAGGCGGATGGCACCAGGTGGTGGAAGGTGTGGACTTCGAGATACCTCGTGGGGAGGTCTTCGGGCTTGTCGGCGAGTCGGGCTGTGGAAAGTCGACTGTCGCGCTACAATTGATGGGATATCGCAACGCGGCGATGCGAACGGTCCGCGGCAGCGTGAGCCTGGAAGGCATAGACCTCCTGAAGCTGGATCGCAGGGCGCTCGACGGCGTTCGCGGCAGGGTGGTGAGTTTCGTCCCGCAAAATCCGACGACGGCGCTCAATCCCGGAATGCGGATTGGAGACCAGATCAACGAGAGCCTTGCCGCCCACGGCAAAGGTGATGCGAGCGCTCGAACTGCGCGCACTGGCAAGCTGTTCAGGCTTGTCGGCCTCCCTGAAACCCGGGACTTCGCCCGCCGATTTCCGCACCAGCTCTCCGGAGGTCAGCAACAGCGCGTGTGCATCGCCATGGCGCTGTCCTGCGATCCGCAATTGGTCGTACTGGATGAACCCACAACGGGCCTCGATGTGACCACACAGGAGCAGATTGTTGAACTTCTCATCGATCTTCGGGAGAGGCTCTCGATGTCAATGCTCTATGTCACTCATGATCTCGGCCTATTGTCACAACTCGCCGATCGTATCGGTGTCATGTACGCGGGCCGCATGATCGAAGTGGCGCCGACGGTGGAGCTGTTTGCCCATCCGAGCCATCCTTATACGCAAGGACTCATCGGTGCCATCCCGAGAATCGACGACACTGCACAGCATCCCGCCAGACCGTTGCGCGGTCTCCTGCAGCGCCAGTCGCTACCCAAAGGCTGTCCCTTCGCGCCACGCTGTGATTTCGCGCTGCCGCGCTGTTTCGATGAGGTACAGGAGCTCCGGCCGAATGGATCGGGGTGCATGGCTGCGTGCTGGCGCCTTGAGGAAATAGCCCAGGAGCCGCCTCTTGCCCGGCCAACGCGCTCAGCCACTTCACCCGCCACGGAAAAATTGCTGGAGATCGACTCCGTTTCCGTTACCTATGGTCGCGGCCGGCGCCGCTTCGAAGCACTGCGGAACGTATCGCTTGATGTCCGAACGGGGGAGACGGTCGCTCTTGTCGGCGAATCGGGAAGCGGCAAGTCAACACTTGCGCGGGCCATTGCCGGCCTGATCTCGCCAAATTTGGGCAGCATCAGCCTTGCGGACAAATCTCTGGCAGGCCAGGTCAGGTCCCGTACGGCAGAGCAGCGCCGTCTGATTCAGTTTGTGTTTCAGAACCCGGACGCCTCGCTCAATCCACGCGCAACAGTCGCGACATCACTTTCACGGCCTTTCAAGTTCTTCTTTCCTGACCGCGTGTCCCAGGCCGATGCTCAGGTCCTTGCTGCACTCTCCGATGTCCGCCTAGATCAAGCCTACGCACGCCGATATCCTGACCAGCTGTCAGGCGGTGAACGGCAGAGAGTGGCCATCGCCCGTGCATTGATTGCGGAGCCCGCTCTGTTGCTCTGCGACGAAATCCTCTCGGCGCTGGATGTTTCGGTTCAGGCAAGCATTCTGGCGCTCCTGCAGCGGCTCAAGGCTGAGCGCGGTGTAGCGATGCTGTTCATTTCCCATGACCTCGCAGTTGTCCGGGCACTTGCCG
>JANMMJ010000252.1:0-4334 GCA_031373255.1 Hyphomicrobiales bacterium | reverse complement strand
CGCCGGGGAACTCGGCATCAAGGCCGGGGTGGCCGGTGGGAACAGCCGGTTCGGCTGTGATGGCAGGGATGAGCCCGCCGCGCCAGACGGCTTGCCGCTGGATGATTTCTGCAAGGGTGGCCATGGATACTGTGTTTTTATGCAGGTTATGTACTTGAGAAACCCATACAATGGGGCTCGGTACACCTGCTCTCCCGGTCCGGCCTAGGGCTTATGAACAGGGGAGAATAGATGTATGGATATACAGTATCAGAAGGTTGGGCAGGAATGCAAGCCCCTAGGCGGACATCTATGGAGCCTATGGGACATGCTGCAATTTCACGCTGATAAGTTCGTCGCTCTCGCGTCTGTGCTGCGCACGGTCTCGATGTATCTACTGCGCGACCCGCAGACTTTCAATGATCCCAGTAAGTCAGACGCAGAACGCGCCATGCTCGCAGGAGAGTTATCAAAGTCCATTGTATTGCTGGAGGGCATCGGCTTACGGCAATCCGTTAAGAAAGCAAAAAAGATCAACGGGCAACTAAACTTTGCCGGCTATAACGCGACCCATTTCTCGGTATCTATTGATGAATTGATGGAGCGGATCAAAGACGAATTGGAAGATGGAGTTTTTCTCCATCTGTCTGAGGCTGAAGCGCGCCTCTACGAACCTGCATCCCCTTTGTGCGGCCAAGAGGTGGCGGATAACTTCCCCTCGTCGTCCTACGACATTGTTGAGACAGGCAAATGTCTGGCCCTTGGGCGATCTACTGCTGCCGTGATGCACTCCATGCGAGCGTTAGAACCTGGGCTCGTAGCTATGGCCAAGGAGGTCGGATACACGCCACAGCGCGATACATGGAATGAGGCCATAGATGCTATTTCTAATCGCCTAGACCCAAAACACGCGAACTACGTACAGGACAAAGACAAAAGGGAATTTCTGTCCCCTGCTGCCGCGCAGTTCAGATTCTTCAAGGATGCTTGGCGCAATCATGCGATGCACTCACGCGAGAAGTACACGCCCGAAGAAGCTATGAGTGTTGCAACTAGCGTCCAGTCTTTCATGAAACACCTAGCAAAGAGGCTCAAAGAATGAAAACGAAACAAGGCGAGAAACCAATCCCGCCTATGCCATTCGATGATGCGCTAAGGAGAATCCTTCGCGCCCCTCAACAGCCAAAGACGACGAGCGCGAAGAAGCGTGACAAAAAGCCTAAGTAGCTTGCCCCTCTTGTCGGACAGTCCGCCGATAGGTCAGGCGCTTGCCGCGAATCTGGCCAAGGGCCTTGATCGTGCGGGTGTGGTCCGTCGCACCGTTCGCGGTGCGGTGCGTGAAGCGAAAATCAAACTCGTTGATGTAACGCTGCAAGTGCGCTTCCGAAACGTGGTGATACGTGCCGTAGAGACCGCGCTTGAGCAAGCCAAAGTAGCCTTCCACCGTGTTGCTGTGGATGCCGCCCGGACGCGCATATTCGCCAACCGAGTGATTCACGGTCTCATGCACCGCGAACTCGCCAGCAAGGTTCATCGCCTTGTAGTGGCCCGCAGTGTCCGTGTAAACCGTGGCTTGCTTTGCGATATGGCCCATGAGAATCGGCTTGAGGTTCTTCGCGTCAATGCTGGCAATGTGGAACGAGCGCGTAGCGCCCTTGCGATCAACGAGGGACACGATCTTGCGAAGATGCACGCCGCCCGTACCTTGGACCTTCGGGCCGTCGCGGAAACGGCGGACGCGCTTACCCTTGGCCTTCCCGTAGTAGGTCTCGTCCACTTCAACAGGCGATCCGCCGCCGCCCATGATCCCCGGGTTGCCGTCGCGGAAGGCCTCACGGATGCGGTGCGACATGAACCAGGCCGTCTTGTAGGTCACGCCAAGGGTGCGGTGCAGTTGGTGGCTGCTCATGCCCTTCTTGGAAGTGCAGAGAAGGAACACAGCTTGCAGCCAGACGTTCAGGGCGATCTTGGAACGCTCAAAGACCGTCCCTACGGTCACGCTGAACTGGCTACGGCAGTCGGCGCATTTCCAGAGGCCCGGGCGGGTGGACGCGCCCTGAAGCGCGTAGTGGCCTCCTATGACCCCGCAGTGGGGGCAAACAGGGCCGTTCGGCCACTGGATGCGCTCAAGGTACTCGCGGGCTTTGGTGGCGTCTTGAAAGTGCGGCTGGTTCAGGGCGGACATGGCTATCTCCTAGTTAAGCCATTGTCCCCTTCCATTATGGGTTTGTCAAGTATATAAGCTGGGTTTTTATACAGTATCAGGGCATTTGGCAAGCCCCGGAGTTATGTACATGACGAACCACCGGGAATCAGGTGGTTACGTGGCCCCTCTCCGTCCGGATCAGGGGGCCACCGATGACTAGGGCCTATTTCTTCTTCGCGGCCTTCTTCGGCTTCGGCTTGGGCGTGAACGGTGTTGGCGGTGTCGCCAGCATCCGCCGCAGCACGTCGTCCATTTGCCGCTGCGCGTCAGCGGCTTCTTTGGTCGGACGTTTATTCATGGGGGAATCTCATGGAAAAGAATAACTCAATTGAAGTTACCGAGGAAATGTTGGGAGCCGGAATATTGGAATTGGATGGATACGACCGCGAGGACGATAGTGCTAGCGATGTGGTCCGACGAATTTTTTGGGCAATGCATGCTTCCAGACCGCAAGTTTGTCCAGAGACTCCCGAAGATCCGCAATGTCCTGAGCGACCTTCTCAAGATCAGAAACCGAACGCTTGATGAAATCTAGCTTCAGTTTCCCTTTGGCGCTCACTTTATGAAGCGCTGCCTTCTCTGGAAAATCGGCGCTCCTGTAGTAGAGACCGTGAACGATTTCGTTTCGCAGAATTCGCAAGTCATTGAAGTCCTTGCTTACAAATTTAGTGAATGCTTTGTATTCGTCCGAGTCGCCAACCTTGTTGTGGACCAGCGTTTTCAGCAAGTCCAGCAGCGTCACGGAACCGAGATTCGCGGTGATAGCGTGAGCCGTCATCGCCTTCTCTTTGCCACCGACAAGGTCAAGCATGTGCCAGATGATCGAACAAACATCGAGTTCAACGTAGGTCCACTCAACCGCTATTTTCCCGATGGCCTTGTAGTGGTCATCGGTCAGATACTTGTCCGTCGAGAGGTGCCGCGTCATTGCCCGAAGTCAAAACGCAATTGCCCCTTGGGCGGATTATTCAGAAGGGCGCGGAGCATGGCGAGGATGGTTAGCAGTGCCGTCTTACGCTGCCGCGTGAGTCCGCCGATACGTCAGGCGCTTGCCGCCGATTTGACGGAGCGCGGCGCTGGTGCGCTCATGGTCCGTCACGCCGAGGGATTCGCGGTGGTTGTAGCGGAAGTCAAATTCGCGGCAATAGCGTTGAAGGTGCTGTTCGCCAACGTGGTGATACGTGCCGATCAGGCCGCGCTTGAGGATGGAGAAGAAGCCTTCCACGGTGTTGGTATGCGCGATCCCGCGAACGTATTCCTTGCGCTTGTGGTTAACACGGCTGTGCTTCGCAACGTCCTTCTTGCCGATGTAGACCGGAGCATCGTCGGTCATCAGGTGCGCGAGTGGCGACACGTTGGACTTGAGGATTTGCTTGATGTTCTTCGAAGTCACGTTGGTAACGTGGATCGAACGAACCGGACCGCCGCGCTCGACCAGCGAGACAATCTTCATCTTCTCGCGGTAGCCGAGGATTTTCTTGCCGTCCTTGTAACTGTTGCCCCAGTAGGTTTCGTCGGCCTCAACGATGCTGCCCTGACCTTCCGGGCCGAAGCCAAGCTTCCTCGGGGTCTGGAAATCGGTCATGGCTTCACGGATACGGTGCGACATGAACCAGGCTGTCTTGTAGGTCACTCCAAGCGTGCGGTGCAGCTGGTGGCTGCTCATGCCTTTCTTGGACGACGACAGCAGGAAGGTGGCTTGCAGCCAGACGTTGAGCGCGATCTTGCTGCGCTCGAAGACGGTTCCAACCGTCACGCTGAACTGGCTGCGACAGTCCTTGCACTTCAAAAGGCCCGGGCGGTGCGAGGCCCCAGTCAGGCGGTAGTGGTCGGGGCTGACTACTCCGCAGTGCGGGCAGATCGGGCCATTCGGCCAGCGCAGGGATTCGAGATATTCCCTAGCTTTTTCAACGTCTTGGAAGTGTGGTTGGTTCAGGGCGCTCATGGATAAATCTCCTATGGCACCCATTAGACCCTATGGAAGTGGGTTTGTCAAGTATATAAGTCCGGCAAGCCCTGCCGGCAATACCTACGTTCCGCCGCCGCGCAGCCGCTTCACCTGGGCCATGTAGGTGCCCATGAATTCGCGCCCGAAGACCTTGTTGAAATCGTCATCGGCATCGCGCGCGAGTTTCTGCTGGTAGCCCGC
>JANMMJ010000088.1:0-21710 GCA_031373255.1 Hyphomicrobiales bacterium | reverse complement strand
CGTGGGAAATCGAAAATGGGGGCTGACGGGCGCAGTTGAAGTTGCCTATCCCGGCGAGGGCAAGGCAGGGGCTGCAGGAAGTCTCAAGGTGGGTGGCGTAACCAAGGATGTTTATGAAGCGGGATTGCTGGAAGGCGTCATAGTCAGGCCCTTGGCCGGGTGCTTTGTCATGGCGCCTCCGCTCATTGTCTCGGAAGCGGAAATAAGCGAACTCGGACGGAGGCTTCGCGCTGCGCTCGACAGGGTCCTGGCCAATACGCCGTCAGGGCACTCTTCATGACAGGCACGATGCGGAACGTGCTTGGCGTGGACGTTGGCGGAACTTTTACCGATTTTGTAGCGTATGATCCGAAAACAAAAGAGATCAAGGTATGGAAGGATCTCTCGACGCCCGGCGATCCGGTCACCGGAATCATCGCCGGTATGGCGCAACATCCCGATGCCAATGCAATCGAGAATCTGCGTATCGGAACGACGATTGCCACCAATGCGGTGCTTGAACGCAAGGGCGCAACTCTTGCCTATGTAACCACCAAAGGGCATCGCGATGTGCCCTTCATTCAGCGGGGAAATCGCAAATACCATTATGACATGAGCTGGGTAAAGCCCAAGCCGCTGGTCAAACGGCGGCATTGTTTTGAAATCAACGAGCGTATTGATTCGTACGGACGTGTCATCAAACCGCTTGATGACGCCGAAGTCAGGCAAGTTGCTGCCGCCATCCGGGCCATTCCAGAGATTGAGGCTGTAGCGGTATGCTTTCTTTTTTCTTATCTCAATCCATCTCACGAGCTTCGGGTGCGAGAGATTTTCAGCAATGAGTTGCCGGACAAGGCACTGTCTATCTCCTATGACGTCCTGCCAAAATGGAAGGAATACGAACGCGCGTCGACGACAATCGCGGATGCTTACCTGAAGCCTGTTGTCAGCCGTCAGCTCAAAGCCATGCGCGGGCGTCTTGATGACGCGGGTATCAAGTCTCCTGCAGTCATCATAAAGTCGAACGGTGGCGAGATGACGCTCGAAGCCGCTTCGGAATCTCCTGCCCAGATGGTTCTGTCGGGACCGACCGGGGGCGTGATCGCAAGCCGATTTGTCGCTGAGCAGCTTGGTATCGACAGAATGGTCACCATCGATATGGGAGGCACGTCTACCGATGTGTCGACTGTAATTGATGAAAAGGAGAGTTTTACGACTGCCTTCGAAATCGAGTGGGGCGTGCCCATTCAAGTGCCGATGATCGACATCCGGACAATCGGTGCAGGTGGCGGTTCAATTGCGTGGATCGACAAGGGCGGAATGTTGCAGGTGGGTCCGCAAAGCGCTGGAGCAATGCCCGGACCAAGTTGCTATGGGCGCGGTGGCACCGAAGCGACGGTGACCGATGCTAATCTGGTTCTTGGCCGCATCAACGAGAATAATTTTCTGGGCGGCCGGATGAAACTGGACCAGGATGCTGCACGCAAGGCTATTTCTCGCGTTGCTGGGGCCCTTGGCCAATCGGTGGAGAACACTGCGCTTTCTATTGTCCGGATCGTCGATAACAATATGATTGGCGCACTTCGCTCGGTGCTGATCGAGCGTGGATTTGACCCGCGTGATTTCACGCTATGCGCCTTTGGAGGCGCCACGCCACTTCATGCCAGTGCGTTGATCCGGGAAATGAATATTCCACGGGCCATTGTGCCGGTGCACCCCGGTCAATTCTCGGCTTACGGTTTCATCATGACCAATGCACGCGTGGACCGTCAGCGCACGACGCAACTCATATCTACCCGGTTTGATGTGACACGTGCCAATCAGGTCATGGATGAGCTTGTCAAGCAGAGTCTCGATGAACTTGCGGTCCAGGGCTATGTTAACAATATCGAAGTGCATCGGGCACTTGAAATGCGCTATCTCGGCCAAAATTATGAACTGGAACTTCCTCTCGTTGAGCAGCGCTTCGCGGTGGATCAGCTACCGCAATTGTGGAAGCTTTTCCACGAGACGCATAAGGCGCGGTTTGGATTCAGCAACCCGGGAGAGATCATCGAGATCGTCAACTACACGGTGACTGCGATTGCACGCACCGCCAAGCCGGAGATTACGGAGATTGGCCGTAGCAGCGATACGCCAAGAGCCAAGGAAACACGCTTGGTTTGGTTTAATAGCGGAGCAAAGACAATATCTGTCTATGACCGTTCACACCTGCTTGCCGGGCAGGAGATCACGGGTCCCGCGCTGATCGAGGAAGATGCCTCGGTCACAGTACTTGACGAGGGCCACTCTCTCGTCGTCCACCCTCATGGCCATATGCTGATAACGGCGGAGAAGTAGCATTATGCGCTTTTCAGAAAACGGCTATTACATCGAGAAATACGTGAAGTGCTCCAATTGCGGCATGCTGGTCTATGGACCAGGGCAAATGCATGACGTCGCCGGACTGTCACAGCTTTTCTGTTCGGACTGGTGTGCGGAATGGGCGACCCTTCGCGCATCCAACGCTGGCTACTTCAAGCTCCCGATCGTTCAGCCCAAACTGCCAATTGAAATGGCGCAGCGGCCGATTTCAGATCGGGTTGCACCACCCGACATGGTGATGATGAAGATCCTTGATTCGACCATGGTTTCGATCTGCCGTGAGATGGGCATCCTCCTGATGAAGACGTCCTACTCGACGATTTTCAATGAGGGACTCGATTTCACCTGCGCTCTGGCCGATGCCAAGGGTGACATGATTGCCTGCGCCGAATTTTGCCCTACCATGATTGGTGGCATGCCGCTGCTGATCAAAACCTGTGCCCAGGAAATTCCGTTCGACACGCTGGAGGAAGGTGACATCATCCTTCACAACGATCCCTATCGCGGCGGATTGCACTGCCCTGAGCACACATTTTTCAAACCTTTTTTCGTCGAAGGCAAGCTGATGGGATTCGCCGTGTGCATCGGCCATATTGCTGAAATCGGAGGAATGGTGCCTGGTGCGTTCTGTGGCGAGGCTACCGAGATATTTCATGAGGGACTGAGAGTTCCACCAGTCAAGATCCAGAAGGCTGGAAAGGATTTAGAAGAGGTGTGGAAACTTCTTCTCGCCAATTGCCGGACGCCCCGGCAGAACTATGGCGATCTTCGAGCGATGATTGGTTGTGTCAATCTCGGGGTCAGCCGTATCGAAGAGATTGTCGGGAAATATGGCAAGGCGGTCTTCACGCAAACTTGCGAAGACCTGATGGACTACGCGGAGCGGCGCATGAGGGCCGAGCTCTCATCTTTTGCGGACGGCAAGTATGGATTTGAAGACGTCGTGGAAAACGATGGAATCGAGCGCAAGCCCTATACGGTTGCCATTGACATGTACGTGCAGGGTGATGAGGTTGTCGCCGACTATTCCCGGAGCTCTCGCCAGGCCAAAGGGCCGATCAATGCAACGCTCGGGGTGGCCGTTGGTGCTGTCTATAATGGCTTGCTCCATATTACCGATCCTTCGATTCCAAAAAATTCGGGTGCCTTCCGTCCGATTCGAGTCGTCTCTCCGCCGGGAAAGGTCACAAATGTCGATTATCCGGGGCCATTGGTTGCGGGTAATACAGAAACCCACCCGCGCCTTGCGAACATCACAATTGGCGCAATGGGAGCTTGCGTTCCGGAGCGCGTGATGGCTTCGGAGAGTTGCACGGGCACGAACTTCGTGTTCGGCGGCAATCATCCGGACTATGACGAATACTTCGCGTGTTATGACATCATGTCAGGCGGCTGGGGCGGGCGATACGGCCATGATGGAAATGACTGTGTCATCGCAATCAATGGCAACTGCCGGTTCAATCCAACGGAAGTTTTCGAAACGCGGTTTCCATTTCGCGTCGAGGATTGCGAGATGATTCAGGATTCCGGCGGCGCGGGAAAGTGGCGCGGTGGCCTGGGCTATCGGCGAACGCTCTACGCGACTTCGGTTCCAATTACCGGAAGCCAGTGCAGCGATCGCCATGAAGTCAAACCATGGGCCATCTTTGGCGGCGAACCAGGCGGAAACGGCAATACTGTCATCCAGAAGACTGGAACTGATGAGTGGAAGACCGTGCGCGAGCTCTACGGCAAAATCTCTTCGAGCAAATATGCCAATATCGTTCTTGAACCCGGTGACCGGATACAACTTACTACGCCAGGCGGTGGCGGCTATGGCAATCCTGCCGATCGCAGTCCTGAGGCGTTGAAGGAAGATATCGCGGAAGGTTACGTTTCGAAAGCGTCAGCCGCCCGATTCTACGGGTCAGTCCGATGGTAGTCCTGACTGCCTGATTGATAAATCAGGCGATAAAGTCAGATGCATCAAAATTTGTCGCAAGGAAATTGGTGAGGCGTATCGACATTTCGGCACCGGCAGTCGTATCGCTCGTGTTGATCTCGACAATCGTATCTGCGCCCGACTGGAATGCCCTGACCTGACCCTCTCCAGTAAATGCCGCCACGAAGACAAAGTTCTGGTTTCCGGATAACGTCGCTGATGCGTCCAGCGCATTCAAATTGAGAAGGTCTTCGCCGTTTGCGAATCCGGCGATGGTATCCTGCTCGGCGGCAGTCGATTGCGTCAGCCCAGTGTAGCTGAACTGGTCGGAGCCTGTACCGCCTACGAGGTAGTCGGCACCGCCACCACCGTTTATTGTGTCGTTTCCGCTACCACCTATAACCGTATCCGTTCCGCCCAAAGTGTTAAAGATGTCGTTGCCGCCTGCTCCGTCAATGTAGTCGACCTGATCGCGGCCGGTAAACGTATCGTTGCCAGTATTGGATCCTATGTGTCTCTCGACGTTGAAGTACACATCCCCGGCCGCAGCGCCGCCATAGGCCCGTGTGCCGATATTTATCGACACAGCGGCTTCATCGAAATAGCTGACCGCATCGGTGCCAGCACCGCCGTTCATTGTATCGGCGCCAGCGCCACCAACCAGGATGTCATCACCGTTGTTCCCGGTAAATGAGTCATTCCCGCCAAATCCATACATTGTTTCTTCGGCGCTTGTGCCGGCGAAGCTTCCGGCGTTATTTGCCGCAGGATCGTTGATGATGATTTGTGCGTCAGAAACGCTGATAGTGATGTTCTGCGTGGTGACATGCTGCGGGGTGCCCGCACTCACAGTGATCTTGAAAATACCGTCAAGGTCGTCGTCCGCCGGAAACTCAAAATCGGGGACTGTCAGGAAGATTATCTGCCCGGTCGCGGCGTTGATGCTGAAATCGCCCGCATCCACGCCAGTGAGAGAATAGGTAATTGAATCATTTTCGGGATCTGTGGCGTCGACATCGAGGACTGTTCCCGTGAACCCTTCCTGCACACTCGCGCTGTTTGGTGAAGAGATGCTTGGAGGCTGGTTATTTCCTGAAGGTGCCACGTCAATCACGAAGTCATCAAAGACAGATGCGGCAGAGCCATCCGTTGCCGTAACACGGACGGTAATGGAGCCGACATCGTCAACGCCGGGTGTTCCAGTGAACTGGCCAGTCGTGGAATTGAACAACAGCCACGCAGGAAGTGTGTTGCCATTGGACAGTGTTGCCGTGAGCGAGAGTGTTTCACCGAAATCGACGTCAGCGAAAGTTCCCCCCGGCACGGTCAGCGACAAGGCCGAGCCCTGCGTGACGTTCTGATCAGCGATTCCAGCAACCACCGTCGGCGCATCGTTGGCGCCATTGATAGTGATGGTCAATTGGGCGGTGTCCGTGAGACCGGAGCCGTCAGCCAGCCGGTAGGTAAAGACATCTGTACCTGTTGCGCCGCCGCCGAGGGCCTGGGTGTCGCCGTCGCCATTGTTCAGCGTGTAAGTATAGGTGCCGTCAGGATTGATGAGCAGCGTCCCAAAAGTGCCGGTGATCGAGGTCGCTCCCGAAACAGTCGCTAGTGCACCCCCAGCTATCTCTGTACCTGTACGGATGCCGGTTACTGTCATTGTATCGCCAGCATTGGCGTCGGTATCGTTGCCTAAGACATTGCCAGCGGCCGTATTGTCCCCAGGAGTGCCGTTGGCAACGCCTCCTGCTTCCGTGACCGGGTCAGCGGCATTGCTGTCATTGACGCCCACCGGGGCAACATTTCCGCTGCTGACATTGATGATGAAATCGTCTGAGGTGGTAGCCGTTGATGTGTCCGTTGCGGTAACGCGAACCGTGATAGCGCCTATATCGCCAGGGCCTGGTGTTCCGGAGAACTGGCCGGTCGTAGTGTTGAAATGCAGCCAGTCTGCGAGCGGGTCCCCGTTCGAAAGCGTTGCCGAAAGCGCCAGTGTGTCACCGTTATCGACATCGACAAATGTTCCGCTGGCCAGCGTCAGGGAAAATGCCGAACCTTGAGTCGCGCTTTGATCGGATATGGCCGCTGCGACCACTGGTGCATCATTGGTGCCGTTTATGGTAATGGTAATCGTCTTGGTCGTGCCATCTACGCTTCGAACAGTTATTGTATCGCTCAGCGAGCCGGTTGCGCCAAGCGCCTGAATTTGAGCCAGCGAGTCATTGAGGTCATAAGTCCAGGCTCCCGCGGCGTTGATCGCAAAGTTGCCGTAGCTTGGGCCGGACACGGGAGAAGTCAAGAATGCAGCTTCACCAGTGTCGACATCGGACGCGGCCAATGAACCGCTAGCTACTCCGCCTGCATCTTCGGTGGCTGAACCAGTTGATGTCCCTGCTATAACAGCGGTGTCGTTGCTGCCAGAAATGGTGATCGTCAATTGGGCAGTATCTGTGAGCCCCGTGCCGTCCGCCAAACGATAGGTGAAAATGTCGGTGCCCGTGGAACCACCGTTCAGCGATTGCGTATCGATATCGCTGTCATTGAGGGTGTAGGTGTAGGTTCCGTCCGGATTGATGACGAGCGTTCCAAAAGTTCCGACGACGGTGGTTGCGCCGCTCACGTTTGAAAGTGCACCTCCGGCGATTTCGGTGCCGGTGCGAATGCCCGTGACTGCTTTGGTGTCGCCCGAGTTGGCATCCGTGTCATTGGTCAGAACATTGCCGCTTGCGGTGCTGTCGCCGGCGGTGCCGTTTGCAATACCGCCCGCCTCCACCACGGCATCTCCGCTATTGCTATCGTTTACCCCAACCGGCGGCTGGTTTCCTCCGGCGGTGGCAACTGCATTGATGTCGTAAGTTACTCCACCAAACTTGACGAATTCGACATTGCTGAGTGTATCAGTGCCTTCGTTGCCAGTGTTTGCTATGACTGTGTAGGTTCCATTTCCATTGTTGAGAATGGTGTAGTTTGCCAATGCACCAGAATACACTGCGACATCAGCGGAACCGCTGCCGCCATCAATCGTGTCGTTGCCGCCAAGACCTGTCACGGTGTCGTTGCCGGCCCCCGCGTTGACCACATCTCCTACGGCCGTCGTGGTAATGCTGTTTGCCTGGCCGGTGACATCGGTAAAGGTGAAATGTTCTATGCTCGTTATCGATCCGATGATGCCCATGTTGACGTTGGCAGCATCGAGTAAAAGGTTAAATGTGTCATCGCCGGTGCCGCCGCGCATCTCGACAAAGAGATCGCCACCATTCTGTGACATCAGCATGGAGACATTGGAACCGGCATTGCCAGTGAAATAAGTTCCCATGTGATTGACAATGCCAATCGAGAAGTCCGCGTAACCGGAGCACACAATCGTGTCGAGTCCGCTACCGCCGTTGATATATTCTCCGGCATCGAAATCGCCGTCATTGATGTAGACCAGGTCGGCACCGTTGCCGCCTTCAATTCGGTCTGCGCCGTCGCCACCTGTCAGAGTATCGTCACCCGAAACAGCCTTGATTGAATCGTCGCCACCAGCGCCGTCGATGAACATGCTGAGTGAGCCGTTGGTGAGGGTGATTGAATTGCTGCCGTTGTTGTCGAGAATGCGGTAATTTTCGAAGCCGTTGACCTTCATTCCGTTGAGGAAGGTGGTCCAGTTCAGGCTGGCAAGCGAGTTCTTGATGACAAGAGTGTCGTTGCCTGCGCCACCGTCCACAGTGGCATACCAACTGGCTCCTCCACCTGCCTGCACAAAGCCCAGGCTGTCAAACTGCTCGCTGGTCATCGTCAGCGTTTCATCGCCTGCCCCCGCGTTGATCGTCGTGCGGTTCAATCCGGTCAGGACAAAACTGGTGTCAGCAGAGAAATCGGTACTGCCACTGAGATTTACTGTCAGATAATCGGTGCCTGATCCCAGATCGATGGTATCGAACCCGGCCAACTGGGAACCCGTCATTGCAATGGTGTCGTTGGAACTGCCCAGCAACAGTGTTTCGATGCTGTTTATCGACACTGCGGTGAGGTCAACGCTAACGGTACCGGTAACACGGCTTAAGGTATCCAAGCCGCTGCCGCCGTCAATCACGTCACCAGCAACCAGTTCTCCGTTTACAAACTCTATGACGTCGTTGCCGTCGCCACCGAATAATGTATCCGCTCCGATACCGCCCCGAAGCGTATCATTGCCACTCCCGGCGACGATATAGTCGTCCCCGCCCAATCCGCTGAAGCTGTCACCCACCGAATCCTGCAACTCAGTTACTGAGCCGCCAGCAAAGCCGGTCAGTACACCCGTAGTCGCGTGAGCTGTGTCGTTACCTGTCGCCCCGGTGAAAATTGCCATAGCCTCAACCTAAAATATTTGGAAGTTACGTACTAGCAAATCGAGCAAGCGTTCAAAAGCACGTTATTAATTTATTGTCTCAATTTTTCTATTTCTGGGTTAAAATGAGACAATTGCGTTTCTCATTGTTGATCTGATTTTGCCCATGGAGTTTCTCTGGAACAATTTTGCATTGCTGTGAAATGGCTACTGTTTGATTCTCTCAGACTTTGTTGACAGACAATTTTTGATTGTATTACCCCGGATATTCTTGCCAAACTCGAGAGCTTCGATTGCGCTGATTCAAATCACCTTCATCCAATTTACTCCATCACCGTAATTTGGGGAGTAAGTCACGGTAACTGACTAGCTGTTAGTTACCTGTTAGTGTTACTTTGGGACAATTAGTTTACAAATTGTTGAGTTTCTGACGTATGTAGGCGTAGCAAGGCGCTCCAAACGAGACTAAGTTGAGCAGAATTTTACACCTTAAAGATGTAGCGGCATTAGACAATCGCAGGTCCAGCATCGCAAATCTTGCATTGCTTGGCCTGTTCTGCATTCTGGTCTTCTACTTGTACGGGCTGGAATTGCCGCTGCGCCGGGATAATGCCCAATATATCTATTCGGCCCAACGGCTGTTGAACGGCGAAATGCCCTATCAGAGCCTGTTTGATATGAAGACGCCTTTGACGTCGATATTGACAGCGCCTGTATTCTATTTCTCGCAGGCAATTTTTACGGATGCGCTGACGGGTGTCCGTCTATTTTACATGGGTCTTTGCATCTCAACGATCTATCTAATCTATATTTTTGTCCAGAATATTCTGCCCGACAATCATGAAACCCTGCTCGCCCCGTTGTTTATGATCGGACTGCATGGGTACGTTCTTCAATCATCAATCAGCGCAGAGCCAAAGCTTATTCTCCTGTTCTTTTTTGTTATTGGACTTATCCTTCTTCTCAAGAAGAAATGGTTTTGGCTAGGATCGGTTGCATCTCTCTGTGCCTTTACCTGGCAGCCATCCGGCGTTCTATTTCTATCGGCGTTGGCATATGCATCCGTTCAACCGCGCCCCAACCTTTCGAAAGCGGTGTTGCCACTCATTGCAGGCTTTCTCGTACCTTCAGCCGTGATATTTGGTGCATTCCTTCTCACTGGGACATTCAAAGATCTTATCCAGGGTACACTGATTGTGCATTTTTACCTGGAGCGCCCGAACGAGAATGAAGCTCTCATAATTGCAAAGATGCTTCCCTTTGGATTTCCGTTTTCGTTTCCCATCCTGGTTTCCAGTCTTGCGGTTTTTGTGATCTGCTCGGCGAGAAACATTTGGGCCGGGGGAAGAACAGATATCCATAATAATCCGTATTTCCCGCTGCTTTTGATGTTTGTTGTGTTTGCAATTGCCTCACTGCTTGATTTCCAGAGCTACCCGGATCTTTTCGTGTTTCTGCCATTTGGTGCTTTGGGCGTTGTTTTGCTCTATGAGGAAATTCGAGCGGTTATTGAAAAAAAGCTTAGCGCGCGCGCGGTTAGCCAAAAGCTGCTCAAACCGATTTCCTATGCGATCCTGATTGCGATTCCGTTCCTGAATGCCAGTTTTGCCAACGTATTTTCAAATCATGCTGCAATCTGGCGTAGTGCATTGGCAGAGCAGAAGGAAACCTATTCACAAATTGTAATTGCGGCTCTAGGCAGCTATAGGCCCGAGAGCAATATCATTGTCATTGGTGTTCCCGAAATTCCCGCGCTGCTTGGGTTTCGGAATGGAACACGCCATGTCAGCCTCGGCTCAGTTCAAGGTTATGACGCGTTCATTGCCAGCAACTATTCGGATGGCTTTGCCGGATGGCTGGAGGAGATGAAGCAATCAAAACCTGAGATGGTTATGGTAAAAGTGTCGGACACATCGGGCTATTCCGAAAAGAATCGAGCGCAGCTTTTTTCCTGGCTCAATGACAATTTCAGGAAGCTTTCCTCGAACTCCGAGTATGTGTCGAACAAGTTCAGAAGCGACGGTATCGAAACCTGGATTGCCCAGAAATAGGTTGTTGATGAAAGATGTTGCAACTTCAAGTACAGCCAAGAAAAGGGTACAGGGCTTGCATACGCAAAGACTTAACGTGTGCTCAAAGGCCGTGCCAGAGCATGAAGTCTACCCAGTTCATTTCTGTGTTGGAGCAGGTTCGTGACACTTAAGACGCTTCTCTACTTGCTTATCAGCATCTGCTTTTCGTCAGTTGCACAGATCGTGCTGAAGACCGGCCTGTCGCAGCCGCACGTTGTCGTAGCAATCGATAGCGGCAGCTACATCAACGCGGCACGGGCGGTATTCATTAATCCATGGGTCCTCGCCGGGCTGACCCTTTATTTTTCTGCTGCGGTGGTCTGGTTATTTGCACTTGTCCGCATTGAAGTCAGTATGGCCTATCCCTTTGTTGGCGTGGGCTTCATCCTGACAATGATCCTGGGAAAATTCATCATGGGCGACGCAGTCACCTTTACACGGGTGATGGGCACTCTCCTGATTTCGGTCGGTGTTGTTTTTGTATCCTGGCACTGAGTCTCTGTAAGGAAAAACAGCTTGCTACAGGAACTGCGCATTGATCCTTCGCAAAAATACGCCGGTGACAGCGTGCCGCTCTGCGTTGATCTCGATGGTACTCTGATCGATACGGACTTGCTTATGGAATCGGCGCTGGCTCTGGTCAGCAGGAATCCCTTGCAGGGCTTTGCAGTTCTCAAGTGGCTGACTGGCGGCAAAGCTCAACTCAAGGAAGAGATCGCGCAACGTGTCACCATGGACATGTCGCTGCTGCCCTACAATGAGGAGTTTCTGGGTTATCTCAAACAAGAGCATGCGTCAGGCCGCGAGATCGTACTAGCGACGGCCACGCACCGATTGCTTGCTGAACAAGTGGCAGCTCATCTTGGAATTTTCAGCAGGGTGCTTGCCACCGAGAACGGCAATAATCTTTCGGGCGAAAGAAAGCGCGAGCGTCTCGTTGAAGAGTTTGGCGAGAAGCAGTTTGATTATGCGGCGAATGATTTCGTGGATCTTTCTGTATGGTCGCGGGCGCGCAAAGTCATTCTCGTCAATCCTGCTTCGGGCCTTGAGGATAAGGTGCGAGAAGTGGCGGAGGTGGCACAGGTTTTTCCCGCCAGGCGTTCCTCCTTAAATGACTACATCAAGGCGTTAAGGCCGCATCAGTGGGCCAAGAATATGCTGATTTTCATCCCCGCGCTCGCCGGGCACGCCATTGCCGATATTGGAACCCTGACCAACACGTTGATCGGACTGATTTCCTTTTGCCTGTGCGCTTCCAGTGTCTATGTGGCTAATGACCTTTCCGATCTCGAGGCAGACCGGAGCCATGCAAAGAAGCGCTATCGGCCATTTGCGTCCGGTGCGCTCCCCATCGGCCATGGGCTGATCATGGCCCCCCTTCTCCTCGCAGCCGGATTTCTGTTTGCGGCATTCCTGCCAGGATGGTTCTTCGTCATCCTGTGCGGTTACCTGTTTACCACCGTGGCCTACACGCTCGATATCAAGCGGCGGGTCATCGTCGACGTGCTGGTTCTTGCAATCCTCTATACATTCCGCCTGCTGGCGGGGAGTGCTGCAACCGGCATTGACCTTTCAACATGGCTGCTCGCTTTTTCCATGTTCTTTTTCCTCAGCCTGGCGTTGGTCAAACGCTATTCCGAATTGGCAGCAGTATCTGCGTCCGGTGACCAAAAGGCGAGGGGCAGGGCTTACCGTGTTGACGATCTTCCCCTGGTCCTTAGTCTTGGCACTACAAGCGGCTATATGGCGGTGCTGGTTCTGGCGCTTTACGTTAGCAGTAACGACATCCTAGCGATGTACCGTACGCCGGCGGTCCTGTGGGGCCTTTGCATCCTGTTGCTGTACTGGGTCTCCCGGACGTGGATGCTTACGCATCGGGGCAAGATGAATCAGGACCCGGTGGTTTTTGCGCTCACGGATCGGATCAGTTTGCTTGTGGGGGGGCTTTCCGCTGTTCTGATTTTCCTGGCGAGATTGAACATGGAGTTCATGATGCCATTCAAATAATTGATTTTCCTTCATTTTACGTGTTTTCAGTGAACGAAGTCAGCACTCCGGTGTGATGTAAACGATATCGCCGTTACGACATTGCATTGTCCCGTTTCGATACATATCATTCACAATCAAAGCTCAAGCCAAGAAGGAATACGCCATGAGTGTCGCGTCAATCGGTAAAGTCGCATCGCCCGCCAAGAGCAATCGCATCGAATTGCTCACGCTTGATGAGAGCATGAAGCTCGACATGGCAACCGCGAACAAGTTTTACGCGAACCATCTCAACAAATACCTGTTGCAGGTCTTCGAGGTTCTTGGACTCGACGACATGGATATCAAGAGTGCGCAGGGCATCGAAATCGAGCTTACCGACGGACGTACACTTCTCGATTTTTCAGCCGGTCTCGGCGTAGTCGGTCTTGGCCACAATCATCCGCGGATCATCGAGGCCGAACGCAAATGCCATGACGCGAAGGTGATTGATTGCATCCGTGTGGCCCCGCAAAAAATGCAAGGTGCATTGGCCTATAATATCGCCCAGTGTCTTCCCGATCCGCTGAAGGTTTCGTTCTTTGCAGTTTCCGGCTCGGAAGCGGTCGAGGCCGCGATGAAGCTTTGCGAGCGCGTCCAGACGCCAAAGGGCAAGACCAAATTCCTCTGCATGCATGGCGCCTTCCATGGCAAGACACATGGTGCGCTGTCTATGACAACAGCGGCTGGTTTCCAGCGTGGATTTCTGCTCGGCGTGCCGAAGGAAAATGTCATCTATGTGCCTTACGGCGACATCAATGCCATCGAAGCTGCGATCAAGGCGGAGAAAACCGCAAACGGCAACAGCATCATTGCGGTACTGGTTGAGCCCATTCGCGGATCGGCCTGCGAAGTGCCGCCTGTCGGCTACCTTACCAATATTGCAAGATTGTGCCGCGAGAACGACATCCTTTCGATCTTCGACGAAGTCAAGGTGGGCATGGGCCGCACCGGAAAGTTCTGTGCCTTCCAGCACGAAGACGTGGTTCCGGATATCGTGACGCTTGCAAAGACACTTGGCGGCGGCAAGCGCGCCATTGGTGCAATGGTCACATCGCAAGCGCTGTTCGACAAGGCCTATGGCAGCAAGCAGGACTGCACCTTGCATACTTCCGGTTTCGGCGGTCTCGGCGAAAGCTGTGCGGTTGCCATTGAGACTCTCAATGTTCTGCAGGATGAAAACCTCATCGAGAACGCTGCCGAGATGGGCGCTTATCTCAGCAAGGGTCTGAACGGGTTGAAGAAGAAATATCCCAAGAATGTTCTGGAAGTTCGCGGCATGGGCCTCTTCCAGGCCATTCGCCTCAACTTCCAGCAGGATCTTGCGGCCAAACTGGTGGATATCTCGAAGAACCCGCTGTTCCTCACCTACCAGACCGTTCTTGTTGGCGGTCTCACGCGCGAACTCTATGAGCGCTACAACATCCTGGCGCACTTCCAGCCGGGTGCACGCGACATTCTGCATTTCATGCCACCGTTCGTGGTCCAGGCCAAGCATATTGATGCGTTGATCGCAGCGCTCGACGATATCTTTTCTCGTGGTATTGCCGATACGACAGTGCGATTTGTCGCCAAGAACATGAAGCGCGTCTTCTCGAATGCCTGATGGATCGGGCCGGTCCGGAGTCGTCGACAACCTTATTGTCGGCTCCGGCCTCGCCGGCCTTGCCGCTGGCATGGCACTTCGCGCACGTGGAGTGCCATTCGAGGTGTTGGACGTCGGTTACGATCTCGATACGGTAACTGGCGAAAGTGTTACGGAACTATCGCGGCAACACCCGCGCGACTGGAACTCACAGACAAGTGGCGGTCTGTTTCCTCCGCCAAAGGCATCGACGAGTGGCGTGCAGCGGCGGCTGCTTTTTGGCTCTGATTTTCCCTACCGGATTCCGATGGCGCTCAAAGTCCGGATGGAGAACTGCGCGACGGAACTCACCCACGGTATTGGCGGCTTCGGCAATGTGTGGGGTGCGGCGATGCTGCCATACAGTGACCATGCACTGCGCAATTGGCCGATCGATAAGCTGGATCTTGATCAATCCTATCGAAACGTCCTGCGCTACGTTCCACTCAGCGGCGAAAGGGATAACCTCGAAGTTCTTTTCCCGATTCACACCGAGCAGGCCACCAGGCTTGAGCGCTCGCCTCAGATTGATGCACTTCTCAAATCTTGCGATCAGCGCAAGGAAAAATTTTCAAAACTCGGTGTAAATTTTGGGAGGGCCCGGGTCGCCGTTAAATCCGATGGAATGGCAGGTGCTTGCCGTTACTGTGGCAAGTGCCTCGACGGCTGCGTCTATGGAGCGATCTTCAACCCCAGGCATGTTTGGAATGAATTGGAAAGGTCCGAAAGGCTTATTCATCGCGGGAACTATGCCCTGGAATTCAAAGAACATGATGATCATGTGCTTGTTACATCCGTTGGCATCGAAGATGGCTCGATCCGGACGTGGCGGACAAGGCGGTTGTTTCTGGCAAGCGGACATTTCGCTACGGCTCGCATGATTGCCCGCTCATTGGGCCACTTCAATGAGACAATCCGGATCGCCGACAGCCAGTATTTCTTCTTTCCCCTGCTGTCCTACAAGGCACTTCGCGAAGAAGCCCGGTTTTCATTGGCCGAACTTTTTCTCGAAATCTTGAACAAGGATATTTCCGACAGTTTCATGCACTTCCAAGTCTATGGCATGAACGAGATATTCCGCCAAACCCTGAGAAGCCTCATCCCTGCACCGCTCCCGATCTCGGCCATCACCAATCGGTTCTATATGTTTCAGGGTTATCTTAACTCAGCTCAATCCGGCCATCTCGAACTGGAAGTGGGTTCGGCGAGCCGAGCTCATGACGAAATTGTCATTCGAGGTATGGAAAACCCCGCTGCCGTGAAAACCGCCCGAAAAGCTCAGGCGTTGCTGCGAAAGGCGTTTCTTCACTTTGGGGTCATTCCCCCAGCCTATCTCAAGCTTGTGCCTCCGGGCCGCAGCTTCCATACGGGTGGAAGTTTTCCGATGGGCGGCAGCCATGCGGTCTATTCCTCGGATACGCTCGGACGGCCAGCCGGACTGAGAAGGGTTCACATTGTGGACTCCGCCAATTTTCCTGACGTTGCCAGCTCGACAATAGGCTACACCATTATGGCCAATGCGGACCGGATTGTGCGAAAGTGTAGCGAACTGGCCGCTTGAAGGATTGTCGAGGCGTTCGAGTTTGAGAAAATGACACAGAACGGCGCAAGAAACGGCAACGTACTGATTGTCGGCAGTGGTGACGGCCTGAGTGCCTCGCTGGCACGGCTGTTTGCGCGCGAGGGCTATCGCGTTGCCTTGGCGGCGCGGAACCCGGAGAAATTGGGTATTCTTTGCAAAGAGACTGGAGCACTTGCCTTTGCATGCGACGCTTCGGTACCGGCGCAGGTGGAAAAGCTGTTTGCCGACGTTGGCTCGCAGGCCGGTGATCCCGACGTTGTCGTTTACAATGCCGGTGCGCGTGCGCGGGGACCGATCGTGTCGCTTGCTGCTGCAGATGTGGAGAAGGCGCTGAGTGTGGGTGCTTTCGGCGGGTTCCTCGTGGCCCAACAGGCGGCAAGGCGCATGGTTTCAAAGGGGTCTGGCGCCATCTTCTTCACGGGTGCCTCGGCCAGCGTCAAAGGCTATGCCGAGTCAGCACCCTTCGCGATGGGAAAATTTGCGCTCAGGGGCCTGGCGCAGAGCATGGCCCGCGAGTTGGCGCCCAAGGGCATTCATGTCGCCCATTTCATCATTGATGGCCAGATCCGCGGCAAGGACCGGCCTGAGCCGCCCGACAGGCCTGATTCAATGCTTGATCCGGATTCCATTGCCTTGAGCTATCTGAACGTCTTGCGCCAGCCGAAGAGTGCCTGGACATGGGAACTGGAGTTACGGCCATGGGTGGAACGCTTCTAACACTCCGTCTCTTCTGATCGAGCGGATTTGACAGGCGTTCGCTTCGTGTTATGAAACTGGTATAATAGGAATACCAGAGATGACGGCTCTCAAGCGAACCAGGCGATTTGAGCAGATTTCCGAACGGCTTGAGCGCCGGATTCGAGATCAGAAGCTGGCGGCTGGAACCTGGCTTCCGTCGGAACGTGATATGATGAACGAGTTTGGCGTTGGCCGGACGTCGGTGCGCGAGGCCCTGTTTCACCTCCAGACAATCGGCCTCATCGAGCTGAAGCCAGGCACCCGGGCGAGGGTCGCGGCCCCTAGCGCCGAAGCCGTATTCAGTTCGCTCGCCGGCAGCGCCCGCCACGTGCTTGCAGCTCCGGCGGGAGTCCGGCACTTTCAGGATGCGCGTGAATTCTTCGAGTCGGGACTGGCACGTGACGCCGCCCGTTGCGCTACAGATGCTGATATCGGCCGGCTGCAAGAGGCGCTCAATGCCAATCGGCAGGCCATTAGTGACTTAAGAGCCTTCGAAAGGACGGATGTCGCCTTTCATTTCGCAATTGCCTCCATTCCTGGCAATCCGCTCTACCGGTCACTTTACTCTGCCATCATTGTATGGCTCATCGATCAACGTCACGTGACGCTCAACCATCCGGGTCAGAACCTTACAGCGTTCGCAGCACATGAAGTGATTTTTCACGCCATAGCGGCACATGATTCCGCTGGAGCATCACAACTTATGCTGGATCACCTGCGACAAGTGGGGGAACTCTATTGGAAGGTCCAGGGGCAAGCATCTTGACGGGCTATGTGATAACAGTGGATTTCAAGCTCAAGGCGGGGCAGATGGAGATGTTTCGCACGCTCATAGACAGCAATGCCAAGGACTCCTGCCGTGCGGAACCAGGATGCCGGCGTTTTGACGTGCTGGTCCCGAATAACGACTCCGACCGGATCGTTCTCTACGAGATCTACGATGACCGCGCCGCCTTTGAGGCGCACCTCAAAACCGGGCATTTCGAAACGTTCAATCGAGAAAGTGCAAATCTGGTCGAGTCAAAGAATATCACTGAATATTCATTGGCCTGCGAAGGCTCGTCCGCCGATACAATTTAGGAACTGGTCATGCTGCAATCTCGCCTCAAGGACCTGTCGAGAACCAAGGAGCTAAAACTTGGGCATTTCATCGTCGAGTTCGCAACCCCTGGAATCGGGCATATCGTCAAGTCGGCTGGCTGCGATTTTGTCCTCTTCGATCTGGAGCATTCGGGATTTAGCTTTGAGACGGTAAAAAGCGCCGTCAGATATTTCGAGGCGGCTGGCGTTGCCATGATCGTCCGGGTGCCCTCCCAAGACTATCACATGCTGGCACGTGCATGTGACATGGGTGCCGAAGGCATCATGGCGCCAATGGTGAGCACAGTTGCCCAGGCAAAATCGATTGTCGACTGCATCAAGTATCATCCTGACGGAAAGCGTGGCGTAGCGCTCGGCATCGCCCACGACAACTATGCGACCGGACCAGTGCCCGACAAGTTCAAAGCGGCCAATGCGCGGACGACCTTCTTCTGCCTGATCGAGACTGAAGAAGGGGCGGAAAACGCCGAATCTATCGCAGCGCTTGATGGGGTTGATTGTCTTTGGGTCGGCCACTTCGATCTGTCGGTATCACTCGGCATTCCCGGGCAATTTGATCATCCAAAATTTCATGCGGCGATGGCGAAGATCGTTACGGCAGCAAATAAGCATGGCCGCTCGCTTGGGCGGCTCGTTCCCACGGTCGAACAGGGCATCGACTTCTACAAGCAGGGATTCGACTTTTGCTGTTACTCGGGCGATGTGTGGGTGCTGCAGCAGGCGCTGACCGAGGCGATGACGAAATTGCGCGCGGGATGCAGGTAATGGCGGAAAAATTTCGCGTTGCACTTTCGGGCGATTTCAAGAAGGCCGATGGCTCTCCTGTCTTTCCAGATTTTGATTTGACGCCGTTGAGGGAAGCTTCCAGCGTGGAGATGGTGTTTCTCGAGAATGCAAATCCCTTGCGGGCCGAGCAGCTTGAGGACTTCGATGCCTTGATCTTGCTTGCCCACCGCTTCGCGCCTGAGAGTGTTCCCAAGAGCGGGAGGCTCAGTGTCATTGCACGCTTCGGTGTAGGCTACGATACAGTGGATGTGCCGTCGTGCACGGCGGCCAATATCGCGCTGGTGATCACGCCCGATGGCGTGCGCCGGCCGGTCGCCGTTTCGATTATCACCTTCATGCTGGCATTGACCGGCAAGATGATGGTCAAGGACAGGCTGGCGCGATTGGGCTCTGAGGGTTTCGCAGCGCGGGGCGAACATATGGGTGTGGGTCTTGTCGGCAAGACCCTCGGCTCCCTTGGTGTCGGCAATATAGGGGCGGAAATGTTCCGGCTGGCAATGCCGTTTGACATGAAATTCATTGCGCACGATCCTTACGCGGACCCGAAAGTGGCAACAGAACTCGGCATCGAACTCGTGGCACTGAATGAGGTATTCCGGCGCGCCGACATTCTTACAGTGAATTGCCCACTCTCATCGGAAACCCATCATCTGGTCAATGCCGAGCGCCTTTCATTGATGAAGCCTACGGCTTACTTCATCAATACTGCCCGCGGGCCGATCGTCGATCAAAAAGCTCTAACTGAAACGCTTCAGCTGCGGAGGATTGCTGGCGCTGGGCTGGACGTGTTTGAGCAGGAACCGACTGATCCTGGGGATCCCCTGTTCAAGCTCGACAATATTATCGTGGCACCGCATGCGCTGTGCTGGACCGATCAGTGTTTTGCCGGGAACGGAGCTGCGGATGTTAAAGCGGTTCTCGATGTCCAGCACGGACGTGTGCCGCGCGGTGTGGTCAACGGGCAAGTTCTGGATTCGCATGGGTTCAAAGTGAAACTGGATAAATACCGTGCGGAAGTTAGCGGTGAATGAATACGGCAACTAGTAGCGCCTTGCAGGGGCCACGCTCGACTTCGACATGAAGCGTGCCATCGTGATCGATCCTGCGACCGAGAGGGTGCTCTAACTATCGAGGAGGGGCCATGGTCCAGAAAGCAGCAAGCCGCGCCATCAAGCTTTTTGGAACCGAGACTCCCGATGCCAAGCGCCGGGAACTCAAGGCCGGTCCGTTGACGGCAGTGCTTGACAATGGCGGGCTTCGCTACATCCGCTATCATGGTGCCGAGGTCCTGCGCGGCATCGCCTATCTGATCCGTGACAAGAATTGGGGTACTTATGCGCCGACAATCGAAGGCCTCAAGGTCCGGCATACAAAGTCAGGCTTTACCATTACCTACAGTGCAACCTGCCGGGACAGCGAACAGGCGATCAGTTATCACGCGGAGATCACCGCGGATTCCAAGGGTGCTCTGCGTTTTTCTGCAACCGGCACACCGCAAACAGACTTCATCACCTGCCGTGCCGGGTTTGTCGTTTTGCACCCGCTTGAAGGTGTTGTCGGAAAACCAATGGAAGTCATGCATGTCGATGGAAGCCGCGAAAGGCGAAAGTTTCCGAAGTTCATCAGTCCGGGCCAGCCGGTTTTCGAGATTCGTTCGCTGAAACACGCGGTGATGCCGGGGCTCACCGCAGCTGCGGTGATGGAGGGCAACAAGTTCGAAATGGAGGACCACCGCAACTGGATGGATGCCTCCTACAAGACCTACGTGTGCTCGCTTCTCGATCCCTGGCCATATACCTTGCCGAAAGGGAAGTCATTTACGCAGTCGGTCTCGGTGACGGTCGCAGGAAAGCCGTCGAAGAGGTCGCCGTCACGTGCCGGTGCGGCTCTGGCCATCACTGTCGGCCGTGCCAAGGGGCATCTGCCCGCGATCGGTACAGGTGTCCCAATGAAGCAGGCCGAGGCCGCGTTGGAGCAAGCGGACCTCATCGCGGCGGCAAAGCCCGCTTCCCTGGTGTGCCAGATTGATGGGCGTTTAACCGGCCAGCTTGAGGCAATTCGGGCATTTGCGGCATTAAAGGCCAGCGTCCGATCTCCAGTTACACTCGAGATCATCCTTCCAGCCGGGAAGCCGGCTGATGAAGAGATGGCTGCCATTGCGGAGGTCATCAGCAAAGGCAAGCTTAAGCCCGAGGCAATTGTCGTCACTCAGGCCCATGATCTCAAATCATTCCAGCCCGGGGCACCAAGGCCGTGGGGGCCAAGCTTTGAAGAGATGGCAGCGGCGGCGAGAAGGCATTTTCCCGACGTGGCGCTCGGCGGCGGCATGCTGTCCTACTTTACTGAATTGAACCGAAAGCCGCCAACGCAGGGCTTGTTTGATTTCATCACGCATACCGTATGCCCCATCGTGCATGCGGCTGACGACATTTCGGTCATGGAAGCACTTGAGTCACTGCCGTCGATTTTTGCCTCGACGCGCGCCATCGTTGGCTCGACGCCTTATCATCTTGGACCATCGAGCATTCCCTGCCGCGACAATCCCTATGGTGCCGGCGCTGCGAAGAATCCCGGCAATGGCCGGGTTTGTCTTTCCGATGCCGATCCGCGCCAGCGTGGCCTGTTTGCCGCGGCCTGGTCGCTCGGCCTCGTGGCAGCGGCGTCCCGGGCCGGTCTTGCTTCCGTTGCCATTGCCTCCGCCACGGGGTCGCAAGGACTGATCTACCGCAAGATGGATCAGGTACAACCCTGGTACGACGGCGCAAATGCAAGCGTCTACCCGACCTATCATGTGCTCGCCGGGCTGGCCCCGGCCAGTGGCGCGCGACGGCTCGAGACCATGTCAGCCGCTCCGTCGCAGGTGGCGGCACTCGCCTACCAGACAAAGCGAAGCAAGGTTCTCTGGCTTGCGAACCTCACTGCGGAAATGCGGAAAGTGAAGATCGATGGCATACCGGGCGCTTCCCAGGTCAGCGTCATTAATGAGGCCAGCTTTGCGGCGGCGGCCAAGGATCCAGCCTTCCTGGAGCGGGCAGGAGAGAAATTCAGGAAAATTTCGTCTCTCGATCTCGGAGCTTATGCCGTCACCCGGATCACCACGGTCGATTTCTGACTCGTGGCCAAGTCGAAGATCTTTGGAAGAGGTTCCTGCCTGCTTGAAAAGGCAAGGTGTGGCCGGAAATGCACAATGGGAGTGATGGTGC
>JANMMJ010000069.1:0-21546 GCA_031373255.1 Hyphomicrobiales bacterium | reverse complement strand
CGCTTCTCATTCTGATGCGGAAACACCAGTGCATCTGCATCGGGCCACGCACGCGCCGCATGTTCCAGCGCCGGCCATGGATGCAGGAAAGCTATTTCAGAACTTCGGTCCATATCCGGGAATAGAGGTCCATGGCTTCCGGCGGACAGGCCGGAATGAACTTGCCCGCCGCCTCGAAGTCCTTGGGGATCACAATTTCCGGTGCATCCTTCATGTCGCCCGGCATGTATTTTTCCGACCCGTCAACGGCGTTGGCAAAGCGCGCGAAGGCGGAAATCATCGCCGCGTTCTCGGGATCCATTACGAAATTCTGAAAAAGCTTGGCGTTCTCGACATTCTTCGCGTCTTTCAACACCGCCACATTGTCCATCCAGATCGGATAACCTTCCTTGGGATAGCCGAAGCGGATGGCAGGATTCTTGAGACGCGCGCGAAACACGCCGCCATTCCATTCCAGCCCCACCCAGTAATCCTCCTGCACCGATTTTTCGATCGAACCGTAGTCGATGGAGAGCCACGAGGGTTTGGCTGCCAGCATCATGTCGCGAACCTTCTTGAGCAAGGTCCGGTCGGAACTGCATGGTTCCCCACCGGCAAACATGATGGCGCTCGCCATCACATCGCCCATCTCCGGCACCAGCGTGATCTTGCCCTTGATCTCGTCCGGCGGATCGAAAATCAGCTTCCAGCTATTGATATCGCCCTTGAAATACTTGGTGTTGACCAGCACACCCACCGTCCCCCACTGCCACGGCACCGTGTAGCGCCGGCCCGGATCGAATTCGACGTTCACCCATTTCGGTTGGAGATGATGGAAATTTTCCATCTGGTCGGGCCGCGTTTCGAGCAACAGGCCTTCCGCTATCCAGATGGGAACGTAGTTTGCCGAAGGAACCACGATATCATAACCATGCCCGCCGGCCCTGACCTTGGCGAGTGCTGTATCATTCGAGTCGTAATCGGTGAGCGTGACCTTGACGTCGTAGGTCTTCTCGAATTTCTTGATCAGGTCGGGACTGGTGTAGTTGGCCCAGATGAAGATCTGCAATTCTCCAGCAGCAAGCGCAATACGCGCATCGGTCAGAGCAAGAACGGCCAGCATAAGGGCCAGAATGCGCAATGTCATGTTTCTGCGTCCCTGTCAGATTTTCTCTAGAGTTTGGGCCGCTTCCCGGGGCTTGTAAACCATGGGCCATTCGCCATTTCGTAGTTCATGGCGGCCTGAAACACGTCCGCATCGCTGTAGGTCTGCCCCACGATCTGAATGCCGGTTGGTACGCCATTCTTTGCCTGCCCCGAGGGAACAGAAAGCACCGGACACCGGCTCATCATGTTGAACGGCACCGTCATGACCCAGCCGAGAAACGGGTTCACGATTTTGCCATTCACTTTCACCGTGTCCTTCGAGTGATCGAAATCTGCGGCAACGGCCGGCAGCGCCGTGGTCGGGCATACCAGCACATTGTAATCTTCAAGGATTGGTCCCAGCGACGCATACATGGCGTTGGCGACATCCAGCGTCCGCATGAAATCGACGGCCTTCGATTTCTGTCCCTGCTGGGCAAACTGCCGGGCATAGGTCGTCATTTCCTTGCTATGCTTCTTGAGCAGGCTCGACAACGAAGCGCCAAAAAGATGCTTGAGATAAGTCATCCCGGCTTCAAGCACGTCTTCGGTCCACCCGAGATCGACTTCTTCAACCGTGGCTCCAAGCGACCTAAAAACATCGAGTGCCGCCAGCGTGTTCTTTTGCACCTCCCGGTCCACCTCGAAAAACCCGAGATCCATGGAGAAGGCAATCTTCCAGCCCTTGATCGGCTTGTAGGAGGTCGGCAGCGTCAGCTTTGGCCGCAAGGTGGAGATATCGAGCGGATGCGGCCCCGACATCACATTCTGCAGCAGGATCGCATCCGCCACGTTCCGTGCCAGCGGTCCGGTGTGACAATAGAAATCCAGATTGAACGGCGGGTCGTCCGGATTGCGGCCATAGGGTGGCTTGAATCCCACCAGCCCGCACGTAGAAGCAGGAATGCGAATGGACCCGCCAATATCGGAGCCAGTAGCAATCGACGACGTGCCGGACGCGAGCGAAGCCGCCGTACCACCGGAGGAACCGCCGGGTGTAAGCTTGGTGTTCCACGGATTATGCGTCACGCCCCACAGCCGTGACCAGGTATAACCGGCGCATGAAAACTCCGGAGTCGCCGTCCGCGCATGAACAATGCCGCCTGCCTTCAGGATGCGCTCGTTCATCGGCGAGGTATGGCTGCCCACATAGTCCTTCATGATCAGCGAGCCGCCCGATGTCGGCTTGCCCTTGATATAGCTCTCGTCCTTGATGCCGATGGGAAGCCCCTCAAGCGCACCCGTGCGGGCACCCTTTGCGTATTTCGCCTCGGCTTTCCTGGCCAGGTCCATCGCCTCGTCGAAATGCGTGTAGGTGAAGGCATTCACCTTCTTGCGCGTCGCTTCGACGCGCTTGATCGTGGCGCTCATCAGCTCCACCGGCGAGAGCGTCTTTGCCTTGAAGCGGCGCAAGGCTTCTGTTGCAGGCATGTAGCACAGGTCCAGATCGTTCATGACAGGGCTCCGGCGATCGCATGGATCGCATTCAGTGTTGCAGTATTGTACGAGACATTGAGAAAATCCGGCCAGCTTGAAAGCTTGACCGCCACCAGCCGGTGCTCCCAGTTGATGAAGATGAGCTGTCCGAATACGCCACGGCACATCAGCGACCGTGATTTGGGATCCTCGATCCAGAACTGGTTTCGATAGGCGCCATTCGCCAGCGACATCGTGTAGGGTTCGCGGAACAGCGTATGGTCGCCGCTCCGCGTTGACTCGATCCACGCCGGCGGAATCACGCCACCGCCATCCTCCAGATAAAGCTGGCCGAAACGCCCATAGTCGCGAAGCGTCGCATTGAGGCCGCCGCTCGCCATCCCATAGCCTGCCGGATCGAGCGTGATGTTGGCGCTCTCTTCCGCGCCGATCCTCTGCCACAGTTCTTCCGAGAGGAGCTGCGGCAGCCGCTTCCCGGTCATCCGCTCGAGACAGAACGCCAGAACATCGGTCTCGATGGAGCGGTACGCGAAAAGCTCGCCATGTGGCCGGTCCGTCTGGTCAAGCCGAAGGATGAGCTCCCAGATGTGCCGTGGCCATCTGAAATCGGGATCGCTGCCGGGTGGAACGGGCTTCCAGCCGGACGCCACATCAAGTTGTCCAACTTCCGAATAGGGATCGACATAGTTTTCGCTGAAATGTACTCCCGTCGTCATGTCGAGAACCTGTTGCAGGTTCGCCTCCCGCCAGCCGGTTCCGGCAAGTTCGGGAAGGTAGGATATGACTGGAGCCGAAACATCGAGCAGCCCACGGCCTGCGAGAACACCAGCCAGTGCCGCGACCACCGACTTCGCCATGGATTGCGAAAGATGCAGGGTGCGCTGCGTCATGCCGTTGAAATACCGCTCATAGGCAACCGCGCCGTCCTTCAGGATCAGAAATCCGTCCGTATACGTCTCATCGAGCAGCCCGGCGAGCGTCGCCGGGCTTCCGCTGCTGTCGGCGACCGGCAACACGTCAAGGTCCTTGTCCGCCCGTGGCAGCAACCGCACCGGTCCTTCGCCGCGCCAGATTTCTGCGGTGGGCAGGATTTCGCGGATGTGCTGGAACGACCAGCGGTTCCATGGCGGCCTGTCCCAGTCCATCTGGGCCGGCACGAGTGCCGGAGGCGAGCCTTCCATGATCGGCAGGCGCTGGTCGGAATTGCGATAGCTGTGCATCACTGTACCAAACGGAACAAGCCCCGGCAGTGTCCCGCCGGGGCCGAAAGTAACAAGCGCTTACTTCAGCACGTCGGTCCAGATCTTAGTATAGAGTTCGTTTACTTCCGGTCCGCACGGCTTGAGGAACTCACCCGCGGCTTCCAGGTCCTTGGGCACCGCCAATTCCGGAGCACCCTTCATGTCGTCAGGCATAAAGGCCTCGGAGCCCTTAATACCATTGGCATACTTGGCAAAGCCCGAGATCATTCCGGCATTTTGCGGATCCATGATGAAGTTCAGGAACAGCTTGGCGTTGTCGACGTTCTTGGCGTCCTTGATGATGGCGGCGCTGTCCATGAAGTAAGCGAAGCCCTCCTTCGGATAGCCGAACTTGACGTCGTTGTTCGCAAGCCGTGACCGGATCGCGGCGCCATTCCAGTAGAAGGCGGCGCCAAAATCGCGGCTGGCGAACTTCTCGATCACGCCATAGTCCATCGCGATCCACTTGGGCTTGGCTTCCACCAGTGTGTCGCGGACCTTCTTCAGCACCTCCTTGTCGGTGGTGCACCATTGCCCGCCGACATTGCGGATTGCGGAATACATGACATCGTTCATTTCCGGCGCCACGTTGATCTTGCCCACCAGTTCCGCCGGCGGATTGAGAAAGATGGACGAAGTGTTGATATCGCCCTTGTAGAGCGAGGTATCGACGATCATTCCCATGAGGCCCCACTGCCACGGCACCGAATAATGCCGGCCCATGTCCCATTCGACATTCACCCAGCGCTCGTCGACATTCTTGAAATTCTCCATCTGATCAGGGCGCGACTCGAGCAGCAGGCCCTCGCTGATCCAGATCGGCATGAAGTTGGCGGACGGAACGACAATATCGAAGCCGTGGCCTCCGGCGCGCACTTTGGCAAGTGCCGCATCGTTCGAGTCATAGTCTGTGACCGTCACCTTGACCTTGTATTGCTCCTCGAACTTCTTGATCATCTCAGGGCTGGTGTAGTTGCCCCAGTTGAACACGTTGAGTTCGCCGTCCGCATGGGCAGCGCCCACCGAAGCGATTATCGCAAGGCCCGCGAATGCGGCAGTCAGTTTGGCTTTCATCACTTTCTCCCTATTGAATGACAAACAAAATCAGGCTCTCTTCCGGCTCACCAGGAAGAAGAGAGTAACGATCAACACCGATATCACCAGGAATACTGTGGATATGGCGTTCATTTCCGGCGTAATTATCCGCCGGAGTTGACCCAGCATATAGGTGGGCAGCGTATCTTGTCCGCCCGATTTGACGAACTCGGTAATCACGACGTCGTCAAGCGAGATCACGAAGGCCAGCATAAAACCAGCAAGGATGCCCGGCCACAAGAGCGGCAATGTGATCCGCCGGAAGGCATTCCAAGGTGTAGCATAAAGATCGGCCGCGGCGCGCTCCATCGTCAGATCCATGCT
This sequence comes from Hyphomicrobiales bacterium, assembly GCA_031373255.1. Classification (GTDB taxonomy): domain Bacteria; phylum Pseudomonadota; class Alphaproteobacteria; order Rhizobiales; family Aestuariivirgaceae; genus JANMMJ01. The sequence continues at coordinate 16,324 of JANMMJ010000069.1, read as the reverse complement.
TTCAAGCCGCGCCCGGATCGGCAGATAGGCGAAGGGAATGCAGAACGCGGTATGCGCGAGAATGAGATATCCAAGACCCGAATACCCCGTCCACACCTTGATCCGCGCGAAGATGATGAGAAGTGCCACGGCGGTGACGATTTCAGGAACCATCAGCGGCTGGTTTATGAAGGCATATTTGAAGGTCAATCCACGATAGGGTGCGGTGCGCGTTGTCGCCAGGGCCGCCATGGTGGCTGAGAAAGTAGCCACCGTAGATGCGAACAGTGCGATCACAAGCGAGCGTATCGCCGCCTCCTGCACCTGTGAATTGTTCCAGGCTGCGACAAACCAGCGGAACGACACGCCTTCCCAGACGGCCAGCGATTGACCGGAATTGAATGCAAAGACCACCAGCGTGATGATGGGCAGGTAAAGCAGGAAGAAGCAGATCATCGCAATGGTGGTGAACCCCCACTGGCGGCGGATGTCGAAACGTTTAGCCATGCCGCGCCCCCGAACTTGTGGCGTTGCGCACGTAAAACAACAGCGCCAGCATGACGATGGCCATCAGCGAGATCGAGATGGCCGATCCCAGCGGCCAGTTACGGCCTTGGCCGAACTGCAGATCGATGAGATTGCCGAGCATCATGTTCTTGCCGCCGCCAAGCACGCGCGGCGTGACATAAGCACCCAGTGACGGAATGAAGACAAGGATGGAGCCGGCGATGATGCCGGGCTTCACGATTGGAATGATGATCCGCCAAAGCACCTGAAAACTGTTGGCGTACAGATCGTATCCGGCCTCGACAAGGCGGAAGTCGAGCTTCTCCATGCTGGCATAGAGCGGCAGCACCATGAGCGGCAGGTAGACATAGACCATGCCGAACAGGATGCCCCAGTCCGTATACATCATCTGAATCGGCTGATCGATGACACCGAGCCATTTCAGAACCGAGTTGATGACCCCCTCGTTGCGGATAACCTCCTGCATCGCGAAGGTGCGGATCAGGAGATTGGTCCAGAACGGGATTGTAACGAGGAAGAGCCAGATGTCGCGGTTGCGTTCGGAGCGCGTGGCAATGAAATAGGCGGTCGGGAACCCGAAGATCGCCGTCAGGATGGTGGTCGTCAGGGATAGCTTCATCGAGCGCCAGAAGATCGCCAGGTGGGCATCGTTGATCGTCAGCGTGTCGTCGAATATGTCGCGCTGCATGAACACGTTGAACCAGCCATCGAGCGAGAATTGGCCAAATTTCACATCGCCATAGTCGCCCTTGACCATGAATGAGTAGAGCAGGACGATGAACAGCGGCCCGACGGCGGCGAACAGGATGATCAGCAGTGCCGGCGTGGAAAGCAGCCACCGGTTCAAGACATCCTTGCGGTGTGCGGACTGGGCAACTTGTTTTGCGCTCGCCATGGCCTAATCCCGCAAGACTTGCGCGGCCTCTTCGCCAATCGCAATTCCGACCGCCTCGCCTGCGGTCAGGCCGGAGGCAATGCCCCGCTTGTTCTGCTGGCGCACCACAAACTCCGCGCCATCCTCAAGCCGCACATGAAAATGCGTATCGGTTCCGAAATAGACGACATTCTCAAGCATGCCTTTCAGGGTGGCGCCCTTGCGAACGCCGCTGATCTGCGCATGCTCGGGGCGAACCACCACCGTGACATTTTTCTTGTCGATGAAACCCTCAGGCAGCGCCGCCGAAAGAATAGCGCCCGATCCATGCCGGACCTTGGCCCTGCCCTTGCCAGTGCTTTCGATCGCGCCCGCGAGAAAATTCGTCTCGCCGATGAAATTGGCGACAAAGCGTTCGGCCGGCCGGTCGTAAATATCGCGCGGGCTGCCGATCTGCAGGATTTTGCCCTTCGACATCACCGCGATGCGATCCGACATGGTCAGGGCCTCTTCCTGGTCATGCGTCACGAAGATGAACGTAATGCCGGTCTCGTTCTGCAGCCGCTTGAGTTCGATCTGCATGTCCTTGCGGAGCTTGTAGTCGAGCGCCGAAAGCGGCTCGTCCAGCAACAGAACTTTCGGCTGCGGCGCCTGGGCCCGCGCCAGCGCCACACGCTGCTGCTGTCCGCCGGAAATCTGGCTGGTCCTGCGGTTTTTCAGCTCTTCCATGCGCACCAGCTTGAGCATTTCGTCGACGCGCGCATCGGTTTCGCCGCGCGGCTTGCCCAGCATCTCCAGCCCGAAGCCAATGTTCTGGCCCACAGTCATGTGCGGAAACAGCGCGTAGTTCTGGAATACCGTGTTGACCGGCCGCTTGAACGGCGGCAGCGGCGCGATGTCTTGCCCATAGAGCAGAATTTCGCCTTCCGTCGGAAAATCAAATCCGGCAATCAGCCGGAGAAGGGTGGTCTTTCCACACCCCGACGGACCGAGAAGTGTGAAAAATTCATTTTCGCGGATCGTGACGAAAACATTGTCCAGCGCTGTGACCCTGTCCTGCCCGGTCCCCTGGAAGACCTTGCTGACGCCCCGAACATCGATGGCCACGCCACGCGCAGCCTCCTTGGTATCACGCAACGAGACCCTCCCCACGCCTCAACGGCGGGTTATAGTTGTTGCAATCATCCTATGTTGTGTTTTGCCATTTGCCAACTGGCACGTGAGCGCAGGTCAGAGCGACCAGCCCCCGTCGATCACGAAAGTCTGGCCGGTGACGAAGGCGGATTCATCGCTCGCGAGGTAAACCACGAGATTTCCGATCTCGTCAGGCTGCGCCATCCGCCCCATCGGCTGGCGCGAAATGAAGGCATCCAGTGCCTTCTGGAAATCGCCGGTTGCCCTGAGGCGCTCCATGAGCGACGGGCTCTCGACCGTGCCCGGGCAGATGGCATTGACGCGGATTCCCTTGCTGGTGAAATCCGCTGCCAGCGCCTTGGTCATGCCGATGACGGCGGCCTTGGTCGCGCCATAGGCAAACCGGTTGGGCACGCCCTTGATCGAGGAGGCGGCCGAAGCCATGTTGATGATCGTGCCCTTGCCCTGCGCCAGCCACCCCGGCATGAACGCCTTAATCATGTGGAAATGGGCTTTCACGTTGAGGTCGAAGGAAAAATCCCAGGCCTTGTCGTCGGTTTCCATGATCGTGCCGGCATGGACGAAGCCCGAGCAGTTGAACAGGATGTCGGGTGTGCCCACGCGTTGGGCCGCGGCATCGATCTGCTCCTGCTTCAGCACATCCAGCGCGAAGGTTTCGTAAGCTCCAGGTTCATCGTTGAGCGAGGCGAGCAGGTCCTCGCGCAGATCCGTTGCATAGACCTTGGCCCCTTCCCGCGCCATGGCGATGGCCGAAGCCCGCCCGATGCCCTGGCCCGCCGAAGTCACGATTGCAGTTTTTCCCGAAAGCCGTCCGGCCATATTGAAAACCCCTGATGATGTGGCGCGCTTTTCTGTCACCTGGGCGGCAAAAGCGCAATTGCCCGTGCGGTCTTCATTTGCGCCGTTTCGCCACATCCTCCGCCATGGAACACATTATTTCAAACATCATGGTTGAGCCGGCATAGGCCGTGAGTCCGGAAGCATCGAACGGCGGCGACACCTCGACCACATCGGCGCCGATGATGTTCAATCCGCGCAATCCCCGCACCAGTTGCTGCGCCTCGAACGTGGTGAACCCTCCAATTTCGGGCGTACCGGTGCCCGGCGCGTAGACCGGATCGAGCATGTCGATATCGAAGCTCACATAGGTTGGCCCGTCGCCCGCCACCATGCGCGCGATTTCCATGACCTTTTGCGGGCCAAGCTCCTTGGCTTCTTCGATCCGCATCAACCGCACCCCCATTTTCTCGCCATACGCGAAATCGTCGAGGTCATACATGGACCCGCGAAGTCCGATCTGGATGGTCCGCCTGGGGTCCAGCACGCCTTCCTCGATGGCCCGCCTGAAGGGCGTGCCATGGGTATATTTAAAACCGCCAAAATACCCGTCATAGAGATCGGTGTGGGCGTCGAAATGCACCATGCCGACGGGCTTTTTCTCGCCCGCCGCACGCAAGACCGGCAGCGAGCACAAATGATCGCCGCCAGCCGACAGCGGACGGATGCCCTTGCCCACGAGTTTCTTGAAGTAGCTTTCAACCCGCTTCATGGAATCATCCACGCTCGCCGGATTGACCGAACAGTCGCCAAGGTCCGCGACATTGGCGAGATCGTAGGGCACCGTGAGAAATGTCTGGTGCATGCGCCGCACCATTGACGATGTATCGCGCATCTGCCGTGGCGCGTGGCGGGGACCGGGCCGGTTCGTCGTGCCGCCATCCCAGGGGATTCCGACGATTCCGATATCGACATTCCCGGCCTCGTCAAGCGGCACATGCGGCAGCCGGAAGAACGTGGCGATGCCGCCAAAGCGCGGCGTGACGAGACCGGAGACGGGTTGGTTGAAATTGGTCATGGTGCGCGTCCTCTCTGATGGTCTTTTCCTGCTGGCGCAGGCCAATCGTATTGCCAACCTTTTGCCGGACAAACGCGGAAAACACCAGATGCGAAAGCGCCCAACAGGGGAGCTTGAGGCTCATGAAGTGTTGGGCGGGGGAAGATCGCGGAAGAGCGCGTGGCATTCCCTGAGCACCTCGTCGACTTCATGCCTCGGCCGTTTGCGATAGCCGGGCGGGGATCCGGGGCGCAGCGCCTCCCGGAACTTCGCCTCCTTCATCCGCGCGCGCCGCGCTGTCCAGCGGACGAAGCGTCTCGCTTGCTTTGGCAAATCGTCAAGCGCCGAACTGATCGCCGCGAGACGCTGGCAGAGGCGCTTTGCCGGGATGGTGTCATCCGGTTCGGGCTCGGACGCGGACGGAAGAGTTGTGGGTTGGAAAAGCGGAATGAGCGGATCAAAGTCAAGGAAGGTGATGCGTGGGACAGACCCCGGTTTGCCACGGCGGCGGCCAGACCAATCGAAGCGCTTGCGCGGATCATGGAGCTGGAAAATTGCCCGGCCGCTGGACTTGCGAGAGAGTGCGAGGCCTGCCGGCATGGGGCGGAGCGCCGACGGCTTCACGTCAAGATCATGGGCCATGATGGCAATGAGCCGGCGCACCGCCGACTCGGCCGGACGCAAAAGATCGAGCACTAATCGATGGACAGCGCGCGGCAACAGCTCCACCGTTGCCCCGGCGGCGAAACCAACCATGGCAATGAGCCCCGCAACGATGCGCTGAAGAGCTGTCCGGTTGATCTCAATGGCTTTGGCCCAGTCCATGAGGCATGATTAGAACATAAAGAGAACACAGTCAAGTGCCAAAAGCAGCCTATCAATGACCGTTCAAAAAGCCGACAGTATTTGTCCTTTTGTGTGAGCGGTGCTTTCAAATTATCGGTGGGCAATCGAAAGGGCACATCGTGTGTATATTTCCCGAACGCTAGTTGCCTATCAAGGTACGCGAGATGAGCGTCACGTTAAGGAATCCGAGATTGTGGCGCTCGGACGTGTTGTTGTTCTGCTCGGGGAGCCAGGAATTGGAAAGACCGAGCTAACGAGGCAATTAGCCGCTTCCCTTGGCGCATCACGCATAGCCGCAGGAACATTTTGCAGAGCAGCCGACCCCTCAGTCTACAACACTGCGCCGGATTACCCAATCATTCTTGATGGTTTGGATGAAGTGGCGGCATCGACTGCTGAGCCCACAATCGATAAAATCCTCGGTAGGTTAAGCACGCTCAACAACCCAAACGTTATTATTTCCTGTAGAGCCGCAGATTGGACTGGCGCGTCTAATAGAGCGAAATTTCAAACTGACTACGGAGTATCGCCTGTTTCAGTACATATCTTACCGTTCAACAATGAACAGGCCCGATCATTTCTCTTCAGATACGACCAGCGGATCGACACTGATCAGCTCTTGTCGGCAATTGATCACCAAGGATTAGATGACCTCGTTGGTAACCCGCTGACACTCCGACTATTGGCGGAGGTGTGGCTCCAAGACGCTGGCTTGCCTACAACTAAGGCCGGACTATTGGACCGGGCGACCGTGCTCCTTACCAGCGAGGAAAACGACGCGCACGACCAATCGAAACAGGCGCAGCTATCGCCCGAAGCACTCTCGATGGCTGCCGGAGGGATGTTCGCTCATCTTCTGTTGAGTGGAGCTATCGGGATTGCATTGAACAATCGCAGGAAGATCGCAGATGGCTTCATTTCTCTAGCTGAGTTCGACAAACACGACCCGACGAGCGACGCGGCGACGGTCATCAAGACACGACTTTTTAAGCCAGATGCTGAAGACCATATGGTACCAGTGCATCGGGTTGTCGCTGAATATCTCGCAGCCCGTTGGCTAAGCCGGAAGCTTGACGACAAGCTGTCGGAACGCCGTCTCTTCGCACTTCTACAATTTAACGGAGGAGTACCGTCGGCCCTAAGAGGTCTTCATGCTTGGATTGGTTATTTCTCGCCGAATGTTCGTGAACGATGCATCGACACAGACCCATACGGTTTTCTTAGGTATGGCGAAACAAACAGCTTGAGCGTCCAGAGTGCGCGCCATCTGTTACGGGCTCTTGCAAAGCTGGCCGATGATGATCCGTATTTTCGAAGCGAAGACTGGAGCGTGCGATCTGTCAGCGGGCTAGCAAGACCAGAGCTGAAGTCGGAAATTGTCGCATTGATCACCAGTCCACAGCGGCACGTTCAGCTTTCAGCCCTAGTCCTATCATCTTTGGCTGGTTCTCCGATGACTAATGAGGTGTTGCCAGAACTGATAGCTCTGATGAAGGATACGTCGGCCCCTTTTGTAGAGAGAAGTGCAGCATCGGAGGCACTAGCGAAATCTGAACTGGCTATCGACTGGCAAAAATTGGTTCGTGAGCTCTCGGCACAGCCGAAGCTGGACAGCCGACGACTTGCCGTCGAAACAATCGGAGATGTTGGCCCGACGCAGTTCTCAGCTGAGACAATTGCCGACGCGTTGATTGCACTCAACGGCCTCAACGAGTCAGAAAGGCGGGAAGGCCGCCTTTTGGGTTCGGATTACACATTGATCCACCGTACTCCCGTCGAACTAGCAAGGTCCATTCTCGATTGCATTGCCCTCAAAATTGCTGCTCAGCCGCGCCCCCGCCATTGGCACCCCGGGCGGAGTATGACCTCCGCGATGGAACGGCTGCTTGTTACGGCTATTGACGGTCCTCCAATTGAACCGAAGCGATTTTTGTCATGGGTCTCGCGTCTCGAAGGCAGGTCCAACCGTGGGAATGAGGAACTCAACCAGGTCAGGGAGTATCTGCTGAACGATGCCGCATTCCGTCGTGAAGTCCAACGACTTGTGCTGTACGACGAAACAATAGACGGTGGTCCTTGGATGGCAATTGCATATGAGCTGGCAAAAGCGTGTCCAGGCTTAGGATTATCAGTTGATGATGCAATCTTCTTCCTAAACGACATTGCCCGCGCCAAAGATCCAACAACTCATCAACATGCGTTGTGGGGAGACTTGGTACGAGCAACATGGCGTCGAGATCGAGCCGAGGAGAATCTGCAAAGGGTGATAGATGCGGGTATCCAAGCGCACACAGAATTGGGCGCTGTCTTTGACTTGATAAGGCAACCACCGGCGCGTGACTACGAAGCTGAAGAAAAGCAGCGCCAGGAACGCTACGAAGCGAAGCAGGAGGCTGAGTTTCGTAAACAGCGCGCGCAGCTCAGAACGCATCTTGCGCAGATAGAAAGCGGCCAGCACTTCGGATCGCTAATCTGGCTCGCAAAAGGCTATCTTGGTCGATACTCCAACCTTCGCAATGAGAATGACCCGCGTGCCAGACTAATTGGATGGGTTGGAGAAGAAATTGCGGATGGTGCGTTGCGAGGGTTCGTCGCAGCATTAAAGCGCAATGATTTGCCGGACTTGGAGAAGATTTGCTCGATCCGGACCGAAGACAAGCACTGGACAATTGAACCAGTAATGCTAGCGGGACTAGCTGAAATTGTCAGATCCGGGCGTTCGATTGTTGAGGTACCTGAAAACAATGTTCGCGCGGTCCTCGGGATTTGGTGGGACATGCCAGAGTTCAATTCAACAGAGCTTGGTGCCAACATTGAGAAGACCTTGGAGGCCGCTGTTTTTAGCGATGAGCAAAGAGCGGAGACTTTTGTCACAACCTTTATTGAACCCCAGTTTTCTGCGAGTAGACAGCATATTTCAGGGCTGTATCGTGTTGCCCGGGAGCCAAAATTCTTGCCATTCTCGCCCAAGCTAGCACTAAAATGGCTCCGGCAATTTCCGAAGGCGCCGTATGAAAGCCAATTGGAATTGATCCAGTTGCTACTCACTCGTACCGACAAAATCGAACTGACGGAATTGATTGAGGAGCGGATGGGTGCGTTGGATGATTTAGAGGAGCATTGCAAGCGACTATGGATTGCCGCAGCGTTTTGCTTCGTGCCTTCCGCGTTGAATAGCATGACTGGCCCTATCTCCAAAGAGTTGGTGTGGGCAATCAAGGCTGTCGTTCTGCCGGACAGAACGGAGCGAGCGGGATTGCCCCTACCAGTCGACCGCTATGCCGCGATTGTAGAAGCCTTTGCGCACGATTGGCCAGCAGTGGGTCATCCGTCTGGCGGTTGGAGTGGCGATCATAATCCGTGGGATGCCAGCGAGTTTGTGTCCCACTGCATTAATGCCATCGGTGCCGACCGGACAGCGGCAGGTACAGAGGCGCTCGAACTACTAACGCAAGAACTGGGTTCGACAGGTTACCTCAGTCAATTGAAGCATGTTGCTCAGGAGCAAAGGCGAAATCGACGCGATGAGGAATACCCGACACCAACATTTGGTGCCGTAAAGAACATTCTTGCAAATGCAGCTCCGTTGACAGTTTCTGATTTGAAGGAAGTAATGAGTGATCACATTGCGGATGTTCAGAAATATCTGCAGGACGCCGACACCAGCGGCTGGGAAGTGTTTTGGAATGGCGACGATCCGAAAATAGAGAACACTTGTCGGGATCGACTACTCGACCTGTTGCGGCCGCGTTTAGCGAGTGGGATCGAATTATTCCCTGAGCTTCCGATGCCTGACCAAAACCGTGTGGATATATATGCTTCTATCCTAGGCCAGGGGCTACCAATCGAAATCAAAGGACAGTGGCATCCTGAAGTCTGGAATGCATCGAAAACACAGTTGGATGAAAGATACTGCCGCGACTGGAGAACAGATGGTCGTGGCATCTATCTCGTGTTGTGGTTCGGGAGATCGGCCAGTAAAAATTTACCGGCGAGGCCCAATGGCCTACCACTCCCTTCGAACACAGAAGAGTTGCGACAGCAGCTAGTTCAAAGTTTGGGGGAGGGAGAGAGATCGCGCATCGATATCCTCATTCTTGACGTATCCAAACCAAGTCCCAAAGCAACGGTTGCCGTTGCAAAGAAGACTAGACGAAAGAATACTTGAGCATCTCGGACGCGGCTCATTGATGCTGGCGGATTGTGCGGCAGAAGTCAGATCATAGCTGCGGCGCCCGGCAAAAGCATCATGGGATACAGGACCTCAGTTGGCGAGAAAATCCTGTTTGCCGAGCTTTACGCCATTGTGCCGCAGGATGGCGTAGGCAATCGTCATGTGGAAATAAAAGTCCGGCACGATGACTGACGCGGCATAATCCTGCGCTGCCAGGGTCTGGTTGTCATCGAAAAACAGCGGCACGCTGGTTTCCGCCCTTTCTGCCGCAGCCTCGGGCGTGACCGACGCAAGATAGGCAGCCGTCGTATCGACGCTCTCGCGCAGTTCCGCCCACGTCGTCTCGTCATAGCCGACACGTGGCGCCGGCGTCCCGGTCAGGTGCCTGGCGAAATCGACCGGCACGAAGCACACATACTGCAATTGCTGCAGCAGGTTGAACATGTCGGGATAAAGCCGCGACTGCAACAGCACATCCGCGTCGAAACCTTCGGAGTCCGCATGCGCCTTGGCCTTATCCATGATAAGCCCCAGGTTACGGAGAGAACGCGACATCATGGCCGTTGTCAGGCGATGCACTGTATCACTCATGAGAACCTCCCTTTTCTATATCTTGACTACCAGCTTCCGCGGCGTCTTGCACAGGCATTCGGCACCCTTTGGCGTAATCAGGATCGTCTCGGAAAGCTCGAGCCCGTTGTCGTCGAGCCACAGCGCCGGCATGAAGTGCAGCGTCATGTTGGGCTTGAGCTCGGTCCTGTCGCCACGGCGAAGCGACATGGTCCGCTCGCCCCAGTCCGGCGGATAGGAGAGCCCGATCGAATATCCGGTGCGCGAGTCCTTCTCAAACCCGTGCTTCTTCAGCGTATCGAAGAAGGCGATGGCCACGTCTTCGCAGGTATTGCCCGGCTTGGCTTTTTCGAGTCCCGCCTCGGTCGCATCGAGCACGGCTTTTTCGGCATCGAGATATTTCTGCGGCGGCTTGCCAAGGAATACGGTGCGCGACAGCGGGCAGTGATAGCGCCGGTAGCAGCCGCCGATCTCGAAGAACGTGCCCTCACCCGATTTGAAGGGCCGGTCGTCCCAGGTGAGATGTGGCGCCGTCGCATCGACACCGCTCGGCAACATCGGCACAAAGGCCGCGTAATCGCCCCAGTTGCCATCGGCGCCAAGAACCGCAGTCCGCTGGATTTCAGCCACAAGCCTGTTTTTCGGAAGTCCCGGTTCGACCATCTCGAAAATCTGTGCGTGCATGGCATCGACTATGCGCGAAGCCCGCCGGATATAGTCGATCTCCGTCTCGGACTTGACCGCGCGCTGCCAGTTGACGAGGCCGGTGGTGTCCCGAAGCACCGCATTGGGAAGCTCCTTTTGTAACGTGCCGAACGCCGCGGCCGAGAACCAGTAATTGTCCATCTCGACGCCGATCCGCTTCTTGCCCCAGCCGCGCCGGATAATCTCGGCGGAGAGATGCTGCATCGGATGGCGTTCCGTCGACTGCACAAAGTGATCCGGGTAACCGCAGATATTTTCGGATTTCATGTAGACGGTGCGTTCGGCGCCCCGCGCATCCATGCCGCGGCCCCACCACACGGGTTCTCCTTCAAGTGCCACCAGCACGCCCTGGTGCACATAGAAGGACCAGCCGTCATAGCCGGTGAGCCAGCTCATGTTGGAAGGATCGGACACAAGGATCAGATCGACATTGGCTTTGGCCATCGCGGCGCGTGTCCTGGCAAGACGCGTGGCGTATTCGTCGCGTGAAAAATTGAGGGCGATATCGGGCATGGTGCGGCTAAATTGCCCGAGCATCCGGCCTTCGGCAAGTTGTTTGAAAGGTGCAAAGTCTGGTAAGCACCGCCCATGCCTGACACATTCGATATCATGATCGTTGGCGGCGGCATTGCCGGCGCATCGGTTGCAGCACATCTCTCGGCCACGCATCGCGTCGGCATCATCGAGATGGAGGACCGCCCGGGTTACCACGCGACCGGCCGTTCGGCCGCCGCTTACGAGCCAAATTATGGCCCCGCACCGATACGCGCACTCACCCGTGCCGCCGGTCCCTTCTTCTGGAACCCAACACCCGGCTTTGTCGCATCACCCATTCTCACGCCGCGCGAAACCGTCTTCTACATGCCGGAAAGGCAGACCGCGAGCTTCGAGAGGCTCATGCGCGAATCCGTCGGCCTGGAGGAAATTTCGCTTGCCGAAGGCCGCCGCAAGTTTCCTGCTTTGCGCGAGGGCTTTGCCACAAGGGTCCTCCTTGATCCGCTGACCGCCGATATCGATGTCGATCTTCTGCATCAGGGCTATCTCCGCCTGCTCAAATCCCGTAGCGGCAGTGTGATCTGCGATGCCGCACTCACCGCGGCCGAGCGCAGCAACGGGCAATGGAAGATCGGCACGCCCGCCGGAACCATGACGGCAGGGATCATTGTCAACGCAGCCGGTGCATGGGGCGACAAGGTCGCGGCTTTGGCTGGTGCGCGTCCCGTCGGGTTGCAGCCAAAGCGCCGCAGCATCGCCGTCATTCCGGGGCCCGGCAATGCCGACATCATGAACTGGCCGCTGGCCGGCGATGCAGGCGAAACCTGGTATTGCAAGCCGCAAAGCGGAAAGCTGCTGGTGTCGCCGGCCGATGCCACGCCGGTCGATCCCCATGATGCTTACGCCGACGACATGACGCTGGCAGAAGGCATCGAGCGTTTTCAGGAGGCGGTCGACTTTAAGGTCACCCGCGTCGAGCGAACCTGGGGTGGCCTTCGCACCTTTGCCCCTGACGGCAATCCGGTCTGTGGATATGACACGGCACTCGAAGGCTTCTTCTGGCTTGTTGGCCAGGGCGGCTATGGCATCCAGACGTCGCCCGCCCTGTCACGCCTCGCAGCAGCACTGGTCCGCCATGAACCGGTGCCGGCCGATATCCTGGCCGAAGGCCTGCTGCTCGAGGATATTTCACCGGCCCGCTTCGCCTAACCCAGCAGCCGCGGAAACTCCGGCGCGTCCATCACTGCGCCATGCGCGAGCTTGACGCCGCGAAATGGCGGCGACGTAACGACGCCCTCCCGCCTGGCAAAGCGTGCGTCATCACCCAGCAGCCGCAATGAAAAGGCCCGGCGCTGCTGGCTCGCCGAATTATTGGCCGGCGCGCCATGCAGCGTCTTGTAGTTGAAGGCAACCGCATCGCCGGGCTCAAGCGCCCAGCCGAGAACATCATACTTTTCGCGCGCACCATTGATATCCGGCACCGGTTCCAGCCCATCGTTTTCATTGAGCGGTGTCTTGTTGAACCGCTCCGGGCGAAAATACTTTCCCCAGCTGTGCGACCCGCCGACGAACTCCAGGGTGCGCTCGCGCGGCACCGGATCGAGCGGGATCCACAGGCTCACCGTGTCGTTGCCATCGACGCAGTAATAGGGCTGGTCCTGGTGCCACGGTGTCGCCACGTCGGCGCTCGCTTCCTTCACCAGCACATGCTCGTGAAACAGTCTCACGGTCTTCGATCCCATCAATTGACGCCCGATCTCGGCCGCCGGTGAATGAAAGATGAAATCCTGGTATTGCGCGATGCGATCCCAGTTGCAGTAGTCGCCAAAGAAACGCCCGCCGCCCTTCTCGCCGGTGTAGATTTTCACATCAGGCCCGGGCTCGGCCATGTTGGCGGCGATGCCATCCCGCAGCGTGTCCACCCACTCCTTCAGCAAGCCTCTCAACACCACAGCACCATCGCGGCGGTAGGCATCGATTGTCTCTTGCGGAACCTGTACCGGCATGGAATTTCCCCAATCAACCAGAATGAATCTGATGATGCCTCACAAACCACGTCTTGTCACCGTGCCACCGGATGCGCAATGCTGGCGCCATGGCCTCACCTCGCTATGATTTTGCCGGCAAAACCGTTCTGGTAACCGGCGCCAGCCGCGGCATTGGCTATGGCGTTGCGGAAGGATTCGTAAAGTCAGGCGCGAACGTGTTTGTTCTGGCGGACTCGGCTTTGATCTTTGAGGCCGCATCTCAACTCGGTCCGAATGCCTCGGCCATTCAGTGTGACATTACCGATCGTGCCGCAGTCCGCAAGGTTCTCGGACCCATTCCGAAAATCGACATTCTCGTGAACAATGCGGGGCTCGAACGGATCACCCCGGTTGACGACCAGAGCCTCGAAACCGAGGCCATCTTCCGCCGCATCGTCGATATCAACATCAACGGCACCTGGTGGGTGACCTGCGAAGCAGCCCCAAAAATTCCATCTGGCGGGCGTGTGATTTTCACTGCTTCGATCTGGAGCCGCACGGCCGAAGCGGGCTTTGCCGCTTATGTAGCCTCCAAGCATGCAACCCTTGGCCTGATGAAGACACTCGCCAGGGAGTTGAGCCCCCGCAATATTTCGGTCAACGCGGTGTGCCCCGGCTGGGTCAGGACAGATGCGTCGATGCTGTCGCTGAAGCGCATGTCGGAGCGCACCGGGATGCCGGAAGATGAACTGCTTGATCAGATCGTCTCCGCCCAGCAGCTCCCCGGTTTGATGACACCGCCGGACATGGCGGACATGTATCTCTTTCTCGCTTCAGACGCGGCCCGCAACATCACCGGCCAGGCATTTACCGTGGATCGCGGGGAAGTCATCGCATGAGCCTGGCGCTCGTCACAGGCGCCCATCGCGGCATCGGCGCCGCCTGCGCGAAGGCGCTTGCTGAAGCCGGACACGATGTCATCTGCGGCGATATTCTCGATTGCGCGGAAACGGTCGGCGTCATTGTGAAGGGTGGCCGGAATGCCCGTGCCACGCTCCTTGACGTTTCCGAGGAAGGAAGCGTCATTTCGCTGTTCGCGTCCATCGATAGGCTCGACATCCTGGTTCATTGTGCCGGCATCATTCACGAGCGTCCCCTTCTCGAAACGCCGGTAGCCGAGTTTGACCGGGTCATCGCCATAAACCTGCGGGGCTCGTTCCTCGTCGGCCGCGAAGCCATCCGCACCATGAAACGGCAGGGTGGCCCGGGCCGGGTCATTCTGACGGCTTCGGACCTCGCTTACGCGGGCCGCGAAACATTCTCGCCCTATGTGGCATCAAAACATGGCGTGCTGGGCCTTGTTCGCTCATGGGCAAGGGAGTTTGCGCCGGATATCCTTGTCAATGGCATCTGTCCGGGGCCAATTGATACCGCCATGCTCGATGCGGCAAGCATGAGTCCGGAATGGCGCGAGAAGGAATTGCAGATTCCACTGCACCGCTTCGGGTCTCCGGAGGAAGTCGCGGCACTTGCGGTGTTCCTCGCGGGACCGGGCGGAAGTTTTTTTACCGGCCAGGGAATTGGCCCCAATGGCGGCAGTGTCATGCCGTGATAACAGGAGGGAAGCATGAAACTTAAACTGATGGCGGGTGCGCTCGCGACACTCGCGATGATATCCACCTCTGCCCTGGCAGCAGAAAAAATCCGTGTCGGCATCTGCGTCTCGTGGCCGGGCTATTCGAGCTACGAAATCGCCAAGCAGAAGAACCTGCTGCCGGACTACGAGATTGAACAGACGATCTTCGAGGATCCCGTTGGCGGTCATTCGGCCCTGGCGGCGGGACAGATCGATGTCTACCACTGCACCGGGGACTATACGCCGCTCATTGCCGAGCGTGGCTCCGACGAGGTTGAAGTGGCCTTCACCGCTCCTTCCTATGGTGTGGATCACATTGCGACCGCACCCGGTGTCGATGCCTCGAACATCAAGGGCAAAAAGGTTGCAGCACCGCAAGCCTATATCGGCCAGCTTCTCATGGGCGTGTGGCTCGACGCCAATGGATTGGGCGTGGGCGATGTCGAATGGGTGAACCTCAATGCCGACGAGTCGGTAGGACCGATGATGTCGGGGGATCTTGCGGCTGCCTATCTCTACGAGCCCTGGCTCTCCAAGGTGACCGGCGCGCTTGCGGGATCGAAAAGCGCCGGAGACACATCGGAAGCAAAGTTCCTCGAAACCGGCATCTTCATGGATGTGATCTACATGAACCGCAATTTCATCGCCGAGAAGCGCAAGGCGGCGAAGGACGTGCTGAAAGGCCACTTCCTCGCCATGCAGGCCTGGAATGAGGACGTAAGCGGCACCAACCAGATCTTCGCCGATTTTCTCAAATGGCCGAAGCCGGACGTTGAAGGCGTGATCGGCACCAATGGCAAATCGCTGCAGGGCGGCGTCTACATCTATGATTTCGATGAATCGGCCCGCGTCTGCGGCGTCCTTGAAGGCGATCCGCCATTCGGCGTCAAGAACGGCGGCATTGTCTCCACGGCAGCCCTGATTAATGACTGGTGGGTCAAGCTGGCGCTCATGAAGGACAAGGTTGATGTCGCCAAGGGCATCGACTGTTCCTTGATGGCGGACTTGGTCAAGGATGGCTACCGCCAGTCCTTCCAGGCCAAATGACGCGCGAGGTTCCACATCGCTGGTCACCCGCGTCCAGACTGATGTCAGGCCCCCGGCGCCTGTTTGAGTTTCTCGAGCCCATCCCGCCGTCATGGCGGGCTGGGCTTGGCATTGCTGTTTGGGTGATCTTCTTTCTGCTCTGGGAGCTTGCGGTCAGGACCGGCTTCGTTACGGAACTGTTGATGCCCAGCCCATTGACGGTGCTGGGAACGCTTGTGAAGCTGCTCGCGACGCCTGAGTTTCTCTGGGACATCGTGGTAAGCGTCACCCGCGTCATCGTCAGCTTCATCGCTGCTGCCGCCATTGCCGTGCCGCTCGGCATTCTCATGGGCGCCTTCAGGACCGTTGAGGCCTTCTGGAGCCCCTTCGTCTCGGCCTGGCGCTATCTTCCAGCACCTTCGTTCATTCCGATCCTGCTCATGTGGTTCGGCACCGGCGAAGGCCCCAAGCTGGCGCTGCTCTTCATCGGCGTGGTGTTCTTCCTGATCACGCTGATCATGGATTACACCCGCCA
>JANMMJ010000057.1:0-87612 GCA_031373255.1 Hyphomicrobiales bacterium | reverse complement strand
GCCGATTGCAAGCCGGAGAAAATGAAGGCGGAAGATCCGCTGTTCATCCTCTACACGTCGGGCTCGACGGGCAAGCCCAAGGGCGTGCTGCACACCACGGGCGGCTATCAAGTCTACGCCGCGATGACGCACCAATACGTCTTCGACTATCACGATGGCGATATCTACTGGTGCACGGCCGATGTCGGCTGGGTCACCGGCCACAGCTACATCGTGTACGGACCGCTTGCCAACGGCGCCACGACGCTGATGTTCGAGGGCGTTCCCAACTATCCGACCAATTCCCGCTTCTGGGAGGTGATCGACAAGCACCAGGTCAATACCTTCTATACGGCGCCGACAGCCATTCGCGCCCTGATGAGCGCGGGCGAAGCGCCGGTAAAGCGGACCTCGCGCAAGTCGCTCAAGCTCATGGGATCGGTGGGCGAGCCGATCAATCCGGAGGCGTGGGAATGGTATCATCGCGTGGTTGGCGACGGGCGCTGCCCGATCGTCGATACGTGGTGGCAGACCGAGACAGGCGGCATCCTGATCACACCGCTGCCTGGTGCGACCAAGCTTAAACCGGGATCGGCGACGCGGCCGTTCTTTGGCTGCCAGCCCGCACTTGTCGACGACAAAGGAGCGATCCTTGAAGGTGCTGCCTCCGGCAACCTGGTCATTCTCGATTCGTGGCCGGGACAGATGCGCACGGTGTTTGGCGATCACGATCGCTTCGTGCAGTCCTATTTCTCCACCTACAAGGGTATGTATTTCACCGGCGACGGCTGCCGCCGCGACGCCGACGGGTATTACTGGATCACGGGCCGCGTCGATGACGTCATCAATGTCTCAGGGCACCGGCTGGGCACGGCTGAAGTCGAATCGGCGCTGGTCTCGCATCCCAAGGTCTCGGAAGCGGCCGTTGTCGGTTATCCGCACGATATCAAGGGCCAGGGCATCTACTGTTACGTCACGCTGATGGTGGGCGAAACCGGTGCCGACGACCTGCGGAAGGACCTGGTGGCGCATGTGCGAAAGGAAATTGGCCCCCTTGCGTCACCGGACAAGATCCAGTTTTCACCCGGACTTCCCAAAACGCGCTCCGGCAAGATCATGCGGCGCATTCTACGAAAGATTGCAGAAGACGATTTTGGCGCGCTGGGAGATACTTCAACGCTGGCTGATCCGGGTGTCGTGGATGACCTCATTGCCAATAGGCAGAACAAAAAAGCGTGATTAACCATCGTGTTAAGGGGGAGAATAACACTCTCCCCCTTTTCAATGACGCTGTTCTGAAATAAGACACTCCAAACTCAACCTGAGGAGAGTCGTAACCTGATGCAGCGCCGTACTTTTGTTCTTGGACTTGCGGCATTGCTTGCTCCGGCGTCCGTAGCGCGGGCCGAGGATGGGGACCCGTTTTTCAGCCTGCTCTACGGCAGTGACCCGTTACCGACACGGCGGCGGCGGCAGAAGCGGTCCGAATACAAGAAGCGCAAGGGCGAGGCCAGATCATATTACGAGGGCATGGAGACCGTTTCCTACCAGTCGGGGGAGAGGCCCGGCACCATCATTGTCAAGACCAGGGAGCGAGCGCTCTATCTTGTCCTGGATGGCGGGGAAGCCCTGAAATACGGCGTTGCAGTGGGCAAGGCGGGCTTTTCCTGGTCAGGCACAGCGCGCATCGGCAACAAGGTGGAGTGGCCGAACTGGACGCCGCCGGAAGAGATGATCGAACGCCGGCCGGATCTCGCCGAATATGCGGAAGGCATGCCGGGCGGACCGGATAACCCCTTGGGGGCACGGGCGCTTTATCTCTACAAGGGCAAGAGGGATACGCTTTACCGCATCCATGGCACCAATGAACCCGATTCGATTGGCACGGCGGCATCTTCCGGATGCATCCGCATGCTCAACGAGGAAGTGATCGATCTTTACGACCGGGTGCGGATCGGCACGCCGGTGATTGTGCTTTAAACGCGGCAGCGGTGCGTTACTTGCAGGCCCCGTCGATCTTGTCGAGGGCGTTGCTGATGCCGGTCAGCGAATAGGAATCGACGGTCGAGGTGCCGCGCCATGAGGTGCCTTTTACTGTCATGATCTTGCCCTTCTTCATCGCCTCGACAACGGTCTTGTCGTCCTTGGTATCGGCCCAGGCGCCATCGGCGTTGGTGAAGAGGGTATAGCCGTCTTCGTCGATCTTGAGTTCGACCTTCGAATCCTTCTTGAACGGATAACCGATGATGGTCGACACTTCATTGCGGATTTTCTGGCCGGGACGATGGGTCACCAGGAAGAAGATCGGGTCGCGCTTGGCGGCTTTGGGATCGGAGGATTTGGGCTGGGACACCACGTAACAGACTTTCGCATCCGCGCTCTTGTAGGTGTAGGCCTGCCAGTCGCCCGATTCGACAAGCAAAGTCGGATTCTGGCTTTGCGCCCAGACCGCCGACCCCAGAACCATTGCCATTGAAAAGAGCGTTGTCCGCCCGAAAGCCCGCAGAAGAATCATGCCTTGCATCATAGTCAGTTGACCGTCCATTGACCAGATATGTGGCCAAGTGCTTGGAAAATCTGACGAGATTTGGGCACATGCGCCAAAGGGCGCATATTGCAGCGCAATATCCACTGATATAAGCGATTTCTAGACCCTGCCGGAAAGGTAAACCTGCCATGGCTGCTGCTGCCGAAGCCCTTGCTGCATCTGTCCTTGTCGACGATCTCGATGGCGCCCTTGGCGATGCCGTTGCAGCCGTCGAGGAGCTTTACGAAAAGGCAAAACTGCGCGTGGGCCAGGCCGTTTCAGCATGCGGCAAGCTGCAATCTACGCTGCTCGACCGGGAACAGCATGCGGCGCACGGATTGGCGTGGCTGGCTACCTATGTGGCCACGTTGAGGGAACTTGTGGCTTATGCAAGGCGGCTCGCTGCGGCGGGAAAACTCACGGAGATCGAACGCCTGCTCGTGCAGATCGCCGCTGGTGAATATCTGCACCAGATTTCGGGCGGCATCCCGATGAACCAGGCGGAATTTGCCCGCCCCAGCGATATGGGACTTTCGCATCGCGACATGGCGCGATTGCATAAAGGAGGACCGGCGCGTCTCATGGAGCAGGGCAGCACGCCGGCTGCGCGGGCGCGGCTTGTGGCCCTGATGATTGCAGCGAGTGGCTCGCTTACCTATGGCGACTGCGGTCTCGATGAAACCATGGATGAAATGCGGGTGCAGATGCGCCGCTTCACCGAGGACAGGGTGGCACCGCATGCCCACCAGTGGCATCGCGACAATGCCTATGTGCCGCTCGAAATCATCCGGGAACTGGCGGAACTCGGAGTGTTCGCGCTGACCCTGCCCGAGGCCTATGGCGGCATGGGACTGGGCAAGGAATCGATGTGTGTGGTTTCCGAGGAACTGTCGCGCGGCTGGATCGCGGTGGGATCGCTCGGCACACGGGCCGAGATTGCCTGCGAACTGATCCTCGGTGGCGGCACGGACGAGCAGAAGCAGAAATGGCTGCCCCGCATCGGTACCGGTGAAATCCTGCCGACCGCGGTTTTCACCGAGCCCAATACCGGGTCCGACCTCGGTTCGCTCAAGACCCGCGCAGTGAAGGACGGCGGCCACTACAAGATAACGGGAAACAAAACGTGGATCACGCACCCGGTGCGGGCCGACATCATGACCCTGCTTGTCCGCACCAATCCGCGGGAGCCCGGATACAAGGGCCTGTCGATGTTCATCGCCGAGAAGCCGCGCGGTAGCGATGCCAATCCGTTTCCGGCGGAGGGCATGTCAGGCGGTGAAATCGAAGTGCTCGGTTATCGCGGCATGAAGGAATACGAGATTCGCTTTGAAGATTTCGAAGTGAAGGCCGAAAATCTTTTGGGTGGGGTTGAAGGGCAGGGGTTCAAGCAACTCATGCAGACCTTCGAGTCGGCGCGCATCCAGACGGCGGCGCGCGCCATCGGTGTCGCCCAGAACGCCCTCGACCTGGGGCTTCGCTATGGGCTTGATCGCACGCAATTTGGAAAACCCATTGTCACTTTCCCGCGGATTTCCGACAAGCTGGCGTTGATGGCGGCCGAAATCATGGCGGCGCGGCAACTGGTCTACGCCTCTGCCCGTGAGAAAGACGCCGGACGGCGCTGCGATCTTGAGGCCGGCATGGCGAAACTGCTCGGGGCGCGGGTTGCCTGGACGGCGGCGGACAACGCGCTGCAAATCCATGGCGGCAACGGCTTTGCGCTGGAGTACCAGATCAGCCGGGTTTTGTGCGATGCGCGCATCCTCAATATTTTTGAAGGGGCGGCAGAAATTCAGGCGCAGGTGATTGCACGAAGGCTGCTTGAAGGTGGCAATTGAACGGCCGATCCATCGTCATCACCGGTTGCTCATCCGGCATTGGATATGCCTGTGCCAAGGGGCTCAAGGCACGGGGATACCGCGTCCTTGCAACGGCACGGAAGCCTAAGGATATCGCGCGGCTTGAAGGCGAAGGGTTTGAGTGCATTGCCCTTGAATACGCCGATGCGAAATCAGTTGCGTCCTGCGCGGAGGAAGTGTCGCGGCGAACCGGCGGCAAGCTGTTCGCGCTGTTCAACAATGGCGCTTCTGCGCAGCCCGGGGCCGTGGAGGACATTTCGCGCGAACTGCTGGAGCAAAATTTCGCCAGCAATGTATTCGGCTGGCATGACCTGACACGGCGCTGCCTGCCGATGCTTCGCGCCAATGGAGAGGGCCGGATTGTAAATTGCTCGTCGGTTCTGGGATTGGGTGCAATGAAGTGGCGGGGTTCCTACAATGCCACCAAATTTGCCATCGAAGCGCTGTCGGATACGCTGCGGCTGGAAATGCGGGGCACGCCGATCCGGGTGGTGCTGATCGAACCCGGGCCGATCACCAGCCGCTTTGTCGAACACGCCCTTGCCGCATTCGAGCGCAATATCGACTGGGAAAATTCTCACTATCGTGACGCCTACGTGCTGCAGCGGGCGCGGCTGGGCAAGGGTGGTTCCGGCCGTTTCAAACTGCCGCCAGAGGCGGTGCTTGCCAAGCTGGTGCTGGCGCTGGAGAGTGAAAATCCGCGCGCCCGGTACTATGTTACAACATTAACCCATCTCATGGCCTGGAGCCGGAGGCTTCTGCCGCCCAGGCTTCAGGATCACGTGCTCAACAAGGTTTCCGACCAATGAATTTCTTCAGCTACCTGGTGCCAATTGCCATCGGGGCGGTTTTCGTGGTGCTGGTTCTCGGCCTGCTCAACATGATGCGCGGGGGATCGGCCAATAAATCGCAGCAATTCATGCGCTGGCGGGTCATTCTCCAGTTCATCGCAATCATCGTGATCATGGGGGCAATCTGGCTTTCGGGAGTTACACCTTGAAAAGTGATGGCGGCGACACCATTTCGACGCGCGAGAGCGTCCAGGAGGGAGTTCGTTTGCCTATGATCATTGCCCAGAACGAAGAGACCGTGCGCAAGGCCTTTTGGCCCAAGCTGGCGAAGGTCTTTGCCCATGTACCGTTCGCCGAAGACATGGCCGCGGCCTATTACTGCGCTTTTGACAGGTCGACGCCGCTCAGGGCGAAAGGCATTCTGCTGGCCGCACTGGCCTATTTCGTCATGCCGTTCGATGCGATTCCGGACTTCATCCTCGGACTTGGCTTTACCGACGACCTTACGGTCATTGCCACCGCGATCGCGATGATCAGGGTTCACATGAAACCAGAACATCGCGACAAGGCGCGCGAGACAGTTGAACGCTTCAAACGCGGCGCGGCACTGGACAACCCGGTTTAGTCAACGACCGCCGTTTCCCGCCGCTCAAGCTTGGTTCCAGCGGCGCTGGTCACTTCGAATGTTGCTGAATACTCGCCAGGCGGCCATCCCTCGGCGGGACGCTTCACGCCCGCGAAAAGGAAATATTGGGCCTTGTGGCGGTCAAGTGTTTCCTGGTTCTTCGCGGCAATGCCGCCCGGACCGTTCAGGCTCACCGTCAAGGTGTCGCCTTTGTCGAGATTGACAGCCCAGCCATAAAAAACCATGGCCGGCCAGTCTTTCGCCGGTTTTTCCGCATTGGTGCGGCCTTCTTCAATATCTGCAAGCTTCAGGGCACTGGCTGCAAAGCCGCTGCCGATCACATCGCCGTTGCGATATTCAAGCTTTGCAAGGGCTTCAGGTGACCAGAGTGATGCCGCGGCGCCGCAGTTTTCGGCCTCGTCCGGATGGAACGGATCGACTTCCTTCCCACCGGTTCTGACACTCAGATGAACATGCGGAAATGACGCCAGGCCGGAGTATCCGACCATGCCGAGCTTGTCACCGCGTTGAACTGTGTCACCAGGCTTCACGGCGACCGAGCCCTTACGCATATGGCAATATTGCGTCTGCCAGCCATCGGCATGGTCAATGACGACACCGTTGCCGCATTCGACCTTGTCCACCGCAGCGCGGTCCTTCTCATTGCGTACGAGATGGTCCGGCATATTGTCTCGCACACCCCGCACCTTGCCCGGCGCACTGGCGACGACCGCAGCATTGTCCGTGGTGTCCTGTATCCGGAAGTCGGTGCCATCGTGGCCATCGTATGTGGCGAGGCCGCAATTGTAGTCGCGGACACCCTTGCCCGCATCGTGATCGAAATACTGCTGAATCCAGCAATCCTGGCCAAAGGTGCAGGCGAAGGGTAGGCCCAATTCGATTGATTGTGCGAAGACATCAACCGAAAAAAGGCTCAGGGCCGTTGCCAGCATGGCTCTTGTCAGCATGGTTGTCTCCGCCTAATCCTTGCGCCGATTTCACCCCACAACACGGACATTTCCATGGCATCCTACAATTTGTTGCTTCTGCCCGGCGACGGGATCGGCGCGGAAGTTGCCGCCGAAGTCGAGAAGATCATCGCCTGGTTCGGAAACGAAGGAATAGCCAGGTTTGAAACCGACCGCGGGCTTGTTGGAGGATGTGCCTATGATGCGCATGGCAAGGCCATTTCCGAGGATGACATGGTGAAGGCGCAGGCAGCCGATGCCGTGATCTTTGGAGCCGTTGGCGGGCCGAAGTGGGACAAGGTGCCCTACGAGGTTCGCCCAGAGGCAGGATTGTTGCGGTTGCGCAAGGATCTGGGTCTGTTTGCCAACCTGAGGCCGGCGATCTGCTATCCGGCACTGGCCGATGCATCGTCGCTCAAGCGCGAAGTGGTCGAGGGACTCGATATCCTGATCGTGCGCGAGCTTACGGGTGGGGTTTATTTCGGCGAGCCCAAGACCATCACGGATCTCGGCAATGGCCAGAAACGGGCCATCGACACGCAGGTCTACGACACCTACGAGATCGACCGCATCGCGCGGGTTGCCTTCGATCTGGCGCGAACCCGCAACAACAAGGTTGCCTCCGCCGAAAAGCGCAATGTGATGAAGTCCGGTGTCCTGTGGAACGAAGTGGTTACGCGGGTGCATCAGGAGAGTTACAAGGACGTGGCGCTTGAACATGTGCTGGCGGACAATTGCGCCATGCAGCTGGTACGCTGGCCGAAGCAGTACGATGTCATCGTTACCGACAAT
This sequence comes from Hyphomicrobiales bacterium, assembly GCA_031373255.1. Lineage (GTDB taxonomy): Bacteria > Pseudomonadota > Alphaproteobacteria > Rhizobiales > Aestuariivirgaceae > JANMMJ01. The sequence continues at coordinate 80,071 of JANMMJ010000057.1, read as the reverse complement.
CTGTTTGGCGACGTTCTGTCGGATGTCGCGGCGATGCTGACGGGCTCGCTGGGCATGCTGCCTTCAGCCTCCCTTGGTGCTCCCGACGGCAAGACGGGGCGGCGCAAGGCCCTTTATGAGCCAGTACATGGTTCGGCGCCCGATATTGCCGGCAAGGGCATGGCCAATCCTATCGCGATGATCGCCAGTTTTGGAATGTGCCTGCGCTATTCCTTCGGCATGGTGGAATGGGCCGACAAGGTCGACCAGGCTATTGCCGCGGTACTGGCCAAGGGTCAGCGCACCCAGGATATCGCTCAAGGAATGGAGAAGACTGTCAGCACCACGGAGATGGGCGCGGCCATCGTCGGCGAATTGCAGGACCTCAGGTAGAGGTCACTTTTTCGGTCTCCTCCTCGATCCTTTCGGTCAAAAGCGGATCAAGTTTCAGCTTGCGCGCGAGGTCGGCCAGGTATTCGCGTTCGGTCGATCCGTCGACGTCTATGGCGAGGAGAGATGCAGCGTAAATTTCGAGCGCCTGCTCGGGCGAGGCGGCGCGGGCGGCGAGCGCATCGGTATCGAGCGGCTTGCGAAGCTCTTCAAGGATGAAGCCTTTTTCCTCAGCGTTCATGTCGGCCTGATCGAGCTTCTGGAAAATGCGGGTCTGTTCGGCGGCATCGATATGGCCATCTGCCTTTGCGGCAGAGATCATGGCTGACAGCAGCGTGCGGCTCAACTCATCGCGCTCACGCTTCGAGGGTGGGAGAAAGGGTGTTCCCTCGGCCTGGGGGGTAATGTCCTTCATGTCCTGCGGTGCGGGTGCTGGCTGGCCCCCTTTGCTGGCTTGCCAGTCATTCCAGACCTTGTAGGCAATGCCGCCGAGGACAGCCATGCCACCCACCTTGAGGGCCTTTTCCGCCACGTTTCGGCCGCCCTTGGTGCCCAGCAGCAGGCCGGCGATGCCACCTATGGCTCCGCCTTTAAGTAGGCCGGACGAAAGCCCGCCCGTTCCAGCCGCGCCCGTCTGGTCGTGGCCGCCGAGGACCTGGGTCAATATCTTCTGTGGGTCAAACATGGGTCCTCCGCATGGAACAGGGCTCGCCAGCGGGCCATGGGTCAGGCAAGAGACTGCTTATGGGTGAACACAAGACTACTCCCGCCTGGATCATCGCCGCTCCGGCGCTCTTCGTGCTCATGTGGGCTACGGGTTTCATAGTTGCAAGGCTTTCGGCACCTCATGCCGACCCCCTGACATTCCTGACCTACCGGTTCGCCACGGCGGGCGCCATCCTGGCGGCCATTGCCGCTTTCGGCTCAAGCCGGTTTCCAGGCTGGCGGCTCGCCCTGCATGCGGGCGTTGCTGGCGCCCTGCTGCATGGCGGCTATCTGGGGCCCGTCTATTGGGCCATCGCGCATGGCATGCCGGCAGGTGTTTCGGCGCTGATTGTCGGCCTGCAGCCGCTGATGACGGCCTTCATTGCGCATCTGGTGCTGCGCGAAGTGATAACCCCGCGGCACTGGATGGGATTGATCGTCGGGATTGCCGGTATCGCGCTGGTGGTCTTTCCCAAGCTTACGGCGGCGGCGACGGGCGGAATCACGCCGCTCACCACGGCAGTGACGGTTCTGGGTGCGGCGTGCATTTCGTTTGGCACGGTTTACCAGAAGCGATTTGCAACCGGCGTCGCTCTCGCCAGCGGAGGTGCGTGGCAATATGCGGGCGCCGTCATCGTGGTGGGACTTGGTGCATTGCTGACGGAGGAATTTCGCTTCGATGGCAGCTTCAATGCATGGTTTGCCTTCTTCTGGTCGGTTCTGGTGCTGTCGATCGGCGCCATATCATTGCTGATGTTGCTGATCCGGCATGGCGACGTTTCACGGGTGTCGGGGCTTATCTTCCTCGTGCCTGCGGTTTCAGCCCTCATGGCCTATTTCCTGTTTGGCGAAACGCTGAACTGGATACAGATTATCGGCATGGGCGTATGTGCTGCGGCGGTGCTGATCGTGACGGGAAAGACGAGATGAAAGCTGTTCTGTGCAGGGCATATGGTCCGCCGCAGTCATTGGTGCTGGAAGATATCGCACCACCAGTGCCTGTTGACGGGGAAGTGCTCGTGCGAGTCAACGCAGCGGGATTGAATTTCTTCGACACACTGATCATCGAGGGCAGGTACCAGACGAAGCCGGCGTTTCCGTTCTCACCGGCGGCGGAGATCGCCGGTACCCTCGCAGACGGTACGCGGGTGATGGCGTATGTTGGCTATGGAGGGGCGCGGGAGATGGTGGCCGTGCCGCGCCAAAAGATCGTGGCGATTCCGGCAGGCCTGAGCGACGAGGTGGCAGCAGGACTTTGTGTCACCTACGGAACCACACTTTATGCCCTCAAGGATCGCGGACATCTGCAATGGGGCGAAACACTGGCAGTGCTGGGAGCTTCCGGCGGCGTTGGACAAGCCGCTGTCGAGATCGGCAAGGCGATGGGGGCGCGGGTCATTGCGTGCGCGTCTTCGCCGGAAAAGCTCGCAGTGGCGAAGTCGCTCGGGGCGGATGAAATGGTCGACTATGAATCGCATGACCTCAAGGAGGCGCTGAAGTCGCTCACCGGCGGAAAGGGCGTCGATGTAATCTATGATCCGGTGGGCGGGCGGCACAGCGAGCAGGCGCTTCGCGCCATTGCCTGGGGCGGACGTTTCCTGGTCATCGGCTTCGCCAGCGGTGAAATTCCGAAACTGCCGCTCAATCTTGTGCTGCTGAAATCCTGCGACATGGCGGGCGTGTTCTGGGGCGCTCATACGGAGCGTGAACCCGCGCTGCACCGCGAAAACATGGCACAGCTTTTGGCATGGGCCGAAATCGGCACGATCAAGCCGCAGATCCACAATACCTACGGGTTAAACCAGATTGCCGAAGCGCTCGGCGCTATCTCGCGGCGCGAGGTCAAAGGCAAGGCTATACTGGTGATCTGACGAGAACGGTGCCGTCAGAGCCAGGACTGACGTGTTGCAGCCGACTTTTCGAAAGCGTCGATCGAGGCTGCCTTTTCAAGCGTCAGGCCGATGTCATCGAGCCCGTTGAGCAGGCAGTGCTTCCGGAACGGATCGATGTCGAACTTCACCTTGCCGCCATCGGGACCTCGAATTTCCTGGTTTGGCAGATCGATGGTCATGGTGGCGTTGCTGCCGCGCTCGGCGTCATCCATCAGTTTCTTCAAATCTTCGGGCGAGACAGCGATCGGAAGAATGCCGTTCTTGAAACAGTTGTTGTAGAAAATGTCGGCAAAGCTCGTCGAGATCACACAACGGATGCCGAAATCGAGCAGGGCCCAGGGCGCGTGCTCGCGCGACGAGCCGCAACCGAAATTGTCGCCCGCCACCAGAACCTGCGCCTTGCGGTAAGCCGGCTTGTTGAGAACGAAATCGGAAATCTCCTGGCCTTCCTGGGTGTAGCGCATTTCGTAGAACAGGGATTTGCCCAGCCCGGTGCGCTTGATGGTTTTCAGGAACTGCTTCGGGATGATCATGTCGGTATCGATGTTGACGATGTTGAGGGGTGCAGCAACACCGGTGATCACGTCGAATTTCTGCATCGCAAGTCTTCCTATGCTGCAATCGGGAGATCGACACCGAGCGATTGCGCGGCGCCGATCATGAGGTTGAGATTCTGTACGGCGGCACCAGATGCGCCCTTGCCGAGATTATCGTAGATCGCCATCAGCAGGACCTGGTTACGATCCTCATTTCCGAAAACGTGAAGGCGCATCCGGTTGGTGTTGTTCAGCACCTGGGGATCGATGGCGGAATTGCGCTCGATCATGGCAAGCGGGGCGGCTTCGAGAAACTCGGCGTTCTGGTAGGCGTCGGCCAACACTGCGTGAATATCGGTGGACGTTACCTTCTTTGCCAAAAGATCAAGGAAGAGCGGCACAGTTCCCAGCATGCCCTGGGCATAGTTGCCAACGACCGGCTGAAACAGGGGATCGCGGACCAGACCCGCGTAGTGTTTCATCTCGGGCAGATGCTTGTGGCTGAAGGTCAGGCCATAAGGCATGTAGGGTGAAGCCTTGACGCCCTTCGCCTCGTAATCCTCGATCATCTTGCGGCCACCGCCGGTATAGCCCGAGACGGCGTTGTAGGTGACAGGCGTATCCGCACCCATGATCCCGGCGTCGATCAAAGGCTTCACCAGCGCGATCAGACCTTGCGGATAGCAGCCGGGATTTGAAACTCTTGTGGCATTTGCAATCCGGCCGGCCTGCGCCTTGCTCATTTCAGGGAAGCCATAGGCCCAGGCGGGATCGACGCGATAGGCGGTCGAGGCATCGATGACCCTGGTCTTCGATCCAGGATCGATCATCGCCACGGCTTCGATGGCCGCTTCATCCGGCAAGCAGAGAATGGCGATATCGGACTCGTTCAGAAGTTCGCGGCGGGCTGCCTGATCCTTGCGCCGGGCGGGATCGATGCTGACAAGCGTCACATCGCGCCGATGCTTCAACCGGTCACGAATCTGGAGACCAGTGGTTCCGGCCTCGCCATCGATGAAAACATTAACCATCTCATTCGCCCTTGGCGCGACGTCTTACAGGGTGAATTGGCCCACGGCAATATGGGCCACGCCTTAGCCATTTGCCCGACATCTCGTTGTGCTGCGGGGCTGCGTTTGTTAGCCTCCACAACTAACCTAAGGAGAGACCGCTATGGGCATGACAAGGGACGACGTTCAGGACGAGCTGCTTATGTTGAACACGATCATGGATGTGCAGGGCCTCAAAATCGACGTGGCTCAGAGCAAGGAACTCGCCTACCATAAGAAGCATATTCAGGTGCTATGGCGGCATCTCCAAAACATTGAAAAAGTCCTGTCGGTGAGTGACGGGCAGGTCATCGTCAAAACGGGTGACGCCTCGATCACGCTGAAAAAGGATGGTACGGTTAACATCAAGGGCCGTGACATAAATGTTGAAGGCTGGGGCAAAATCAACATGAAGGCCAGTTCGGAACTGGTCCTTAAAGGCTCTAAAATCCTGCAAAATTAATAGCTTAACTGTTCAAGGCTAAGTGCCGGAAAGAGTCCGGTTCCGGCTTTACAACATGAACGGCAGATAAATGCCCGGCTCAGGACCGGTTCAGCGCCACTCCTCTAAAACACGTGTCATCAACGGTGATCAACACCAGAGACCAACACTGAAGAGGAAACGCAACCATGATCCGCAAGACCCTTATCGCCCTTTCTACCGCCGCTGTTCTCGCAACCGGCATGTCGGCCGCAGCTTCTGCCAAGACCAACATCAACATTGATTTCGGCGTCGGCCTTGGCGGCGGCGGCATCTATCTCGGCGGCGGCTACCCGGTCTATCCGGCCTATCCTGTGTACGCCGATGACTACTACGGCGGCTGCGGCTGGCAGATGGTCAAGTGGAAGAAGGTGTGGAACCCGGCGCACACCTACAAGGTCTGGAAATTCAAGAAGGTCTGGGTCTGCGGCTGATCGCACACCCCAAGAGGTTCGTCTTTCCGGAGACCTCCCGCCCTCTCTCTCACTCCGGAAAACGATACGGAAACCGGCCCTTTGTGGCCGGTTTCTCGTTTACGGGCTGCGTGGTAATCAGAACCCATGTTGAACGTGTGCTTTTGTGAATCCGGTGCCGGCACTCTCAGGCAGCTCCTCAAGATCGAGGAGCGAAAGGAGAAAGTCGTCTGCCTGCAGGATTCGCTTGGCATTGGACCAATACAGGATGTGTGCGGAGTTGAGCGGCGGCTTTGTCTTGAGGAAGTATTCGGCTTTGACGACCCGCACGAGTTTGCTCATTCCTGGACGCAAATTGAGTCATTCTGGTCGAATATGAAATCGATCGAGGGGCCGTTAAGGGTATGGATGACAAGGCGGTCCACGCTGGAACTGAGTGGTTTCATGGAACTGGTTTCCATCCTGCCTCCGGAGACAGATCTGGAACTGATAGATTTTACCGATGTCGAGTTGCCCATGGGCCGGAGCGCCAAGAAGACAACAGCAGTCTTTGGAACCGGCATCATGAATGACGATCAGTTGTCGCGTGGTTTCTCCATGGTGCAACATCGGCCGCTTAGCGCATTTGAAAGCGAAAGGTCGATTTGGAAACGCTTGAAGGACGATAATGCGCCACTCAGAATCTTTGCTGGCAGACAATTGATTTCCGCCGAGGCGGAGCACTTCGACCCCGCCCTGCTTTTTCTGATCAGCGTTGAATGGCAGAAGGCCAGCCATGTTGTCGGCAATTTCCTGTCAACCTTGAACGAAGCTGTTTCCGAGATCGGGGACGGCTGGCTTTCTTACCGGCTTCGGAAACTTGCCGAGCAGGGCGCTGTCGAAATCAAGCATGATGGCGACATGGTCCGCGGGATGGTGAGGCTAGGGAGAACGCGATGATAATGATTGGAGGGTTCGCTCAAAGGCGCGGCTTCTGCCTTTTGCGTTAGTTTCGCGTAGTGTAGGCTCCTTTCATGACAGCACCCTGGCATCTGTTCGCTCCCGACCGCGCCAGCAAGGAACCGGTGACCATGTTCGGGCCGGACTTTCCGTTTTCCTATGATCACTGGCTGAAGCATCCAGCGGGGCTTGGTTCCGTGCCGGCTCACTGCCACGGCAGCGAAGTCGCCATCATCGGGGCCGGGATGGCCGGCATGACGGCGGCATTCGAATTGATGCGGATGGGTCTTAAGCCCGTCATCTACGAAGCGGGGCGGATCGGCGGGCGGTTGCGGAGCCAGGCCTTCGAAGGGGCGGACGGCATCATCGCCGAGCTTGGCGGGATGCGCTTTCCGATCTCATCCACCGGCTTCTATCACTACGTCGACATGGCGGGATTGCAATCGAAGCCGTTTCCCAATCCGCTGTCGCCCGATACGCCATCGACCGTCATCGATATCGAAGGCAAGACGATCTATGCCGAAACGGTCGATAATCTGCCGCCGATGTACCGCGAGATCGGGCTTGCCTGGGGCAAGGCGCTGGAAGAGGGGGCGGGGTTCAGTACGTTGCAGGACGCCATCAGGGCGAGGGATGTTGCGCGGCTGAAGGAATTGTGGAACCGCCTGATCCCGATCTGGGATGACCGCAGCTTCTACGATTTCGTGGCAACATCCTATGCCTTCGCCAGCCACCCGTTCCAGTATCGTGAGGTGTTCGGGCAGGTCGGGTTCGGCACCGGCGGATGGGATTCGGATTATCCCAATTCGATGCTGGAAATCCTGCGTGTCGCAGTCACCGATTGTGATGAACACCAGCGCTATATCGTCGGCGGTGTCGAGCAGGTGCCACGGGCGCTGTGGCGCATGAAGCCCGACAAGATGGCGCATTGGCCAAAGGGGACCTCGCTCGAAAACCTGCATGGGGGCGGCACCCGGCCCGGCGTGTCACGCCTGTCGCGCGGCCCGGACGGCAAGATCGGCGTTACCGACCGATGGGGTGTTACGCGCTGGTTTGAGGCCGCACTGGTCACCTGCCAGAGCTGGCTCCTAACCACCTACATGCAGACCGACGAGAGCCTGTTTTCACCGAAGCTGTGGATGGCCCTCGACCGGACGCGCTACATGCAGTCGTCCAAGACATTCGTCATGGTGGATCGACCGTTCTGGCGCGAACGCGATCCGCAGACCGGGCAATACAAGATGAGCATGACACTCACCGACCGGCTGACGCGGGGTACCTATCTGTTCGACAACGGCGATGACAAGCCTGGAGTCATCTGCCTGACCTATTCGTGGATGAGCGATGCGCTCAAGATGCTGCCGCTTTCCGTCGACAAGCGGGTGCGGCTGGCGCTCAATGCGTTGCAGAAGATTTATCCCGATCTCGACATTGAAAGCCACATCATCGGCGATCCCATTACCGTGTCATGGGAGTCGGACCCCAATTTCCTTGGTGCGTTCAAGGGGGCCTTGCCCGGCCATTACCGGTATAATCACCGGATGTACTGTCACTTCATGCAGCAGCACATGCCGGCCGAGGAGAAGGGAATATTCATGGCGGGCGACGACGTATCGTGGACGCCGGGCTGGGTCGAGGGTGCGGTCCAGACCGCGCTCAATGCGGTCTGGGGAATCATGACGCATCTCGGTGGGGAATGTGCTTCGGACAATCTCGGCCCGGGAGATGTGTTCGAGGCGATCAAGCCGCTGGAACTGGGCGGATAGCAAGTCGCCCTCGTGCTTTCCCGGGACGAGGGCGCTGGCCGTCAGAGTGCGGCTTCTACCATGATCTCAACGTCAAGGCCCGGCGATGCGAGATTGGATTCAACAGTGGCGCGGGCGGGGGTTTGGTTTGGCACGACCCAGGCGTCCCAGGCCTCGTTCATCTGGCTCCAGGTCTTGATGTCGGTCAGCCAGATATTGGCCTTGACGATCCTGGTCTTGTCGGTTCCGGCCTCCTTCAGGGTCTCGTCGATCTGGGCAAGGATATCGGCGGTCTGTTCTTTGACCGATTTGCCCGCTGCCTTCTCGGCAACATAACCGGAAAGATAGGCCATGTTGCCGTGAATCACGGCGTTTGACATGCGCTTGCCTGCGCCGATCCGCTTCAATGTCATTCAAGTCTCTCCCGTTTGCTTTGAGAGCGCGTTGTTAAAGCAGAAATCGGCGCAGCGCAAAGGGTCTCAGTTCGCGGCGAAGCAGTAGAACAGGCCGGCACCTCCGGTGCCCTTCAGGGCTTCCTGACTGCAGCCGCCGCGCGATGGGTGTGACGAGTTCCAGGATTTTGCCGGGGGCTCCTCGTTCAGGCCCATGCGGTCATGATGGCCGACCATCACCGCACCTTCGGCGCCGCTCATGGTCCAGTTGCCGCAGGTGCGGTCTTCGCCTGCCGCGAAGGCCGTGCCGTCAGGCTGGCTGCCGGTGAGGATATCGTGGGTGTTCGGCTTGTCGCCGCGGCCATTGATTACCTCGCTTTTTTCCGTCAGCGCGGTTTGCTTGGTGAGATTGTTGGTTCCGTGCAACTCATCCACCGAGTTGGCGATGACTTCGCCCTTGGCGTTTTTCCAGGGGCCCTTGCCGATCCGGTCACGGGCGTTCACTGCCGGAGCATCGCCCGCGGCCTGGGTTGAGAGATAAGCGTGCCATGTGCTGGCGGTTGCGCCTGCCGCCTTGGCGAGGGCTGCGCAATGCTGGTCGGCACCCTCGAGCCCGCCGAGATCGGCCCCCTTACCAGTTCCCGCGCTGGTGACAAAAAATGTCATGTCAGCCTGCTGAGCGAATGATGTTGTGACTGGCAGGGCCAGTGTTGCAATCGCTGCCGATACGATAAGTTTTGATATGGATTTCATTGAATTCCTCCCAAGTGGCAGATGGCGGCTTTGCCGCGAGGACGAGGATAGGGTCAGGGCTCGGGCCGCTCAACTAACAGTAATTTGAGGCACAATATACGCGCGTGAACGGAATAAAGCTGCCTTGTTCAGCGTAACCCGTCTTCGCCCTTGATCTCGTGCTTCTGCAATCCGCCGACCCGTGGCAGGGGCCTGCCCGAATCGGTGATTGCGATAGCGACGACTATTTCGTTGGCGCGGGGCGCATCGGGCACACGGGCTTCAATGGCATCGAAATGAGAGCGCACGAAGGCTGCATCCTTGTGGCCAAGCGGCACGTCGATGGCTGTGCCCGGCCCACCCATTTTCTTGGCCGAAGGAATGAGGGCCGGCCCCTTGGTCAATACCTTGCGCACCGGGGTTCCCATCTTTGGATGCAGGATGGCGGCGGCATGTTCCAGCTCACCGCTTTCGCCAACGATGGCAGCCTTGCCGAAGCTCTCGGCGCTCTTGCCTTCGATGCCAAGTATGGCGACGCATTTTTCCGCAAGCAGTGCGCCCAGTTCTTCGCCGATGACTGTCAGATCGGAGAGATCTTCCTGGTATTTTCCGGCGAAGGGATTTTCGATGACGGCAAGGGCCACGGCACGGCGCGTTGGCGGTGATACTTCCCTGCCCATTTCACGGTGAATCTCGTCAATGATGGTGAGCAGCTTCCTGATCTTCGCCTTCATCTGAGGCCATCCTGTCCCTTGATTTCGCCATGAGCGAGGCCGCCGACGCGGGCATGAACACGTGCGCCTTTCGACATCGCCAGAATAACGATCAATTCATCGGCATGCGGAGCGCCGGGAACGCCCGCCTCCATCGCATCAAAGTGCGAGCGCACGTAGGAGGCGTTGATGTGGGTGATGGGGACATCGAGCCTGGTGCCGGGACCGCCGACCTTCTTGGTCGAGGGGACAATGGCCATGGTGTCATGCAGCACTTCGCGCATGCTCCAGCCGCCCGGCACATGCCACAGCGCGCCATGCTCGAGTTCGCCGCCAGCGCCAACAATGGCGCCCTTGCCATATCCCTGAATTGCCGACGAATTACCACCCATGGCCGCAAGCAGGCGCTTTGCCAGATCGAGGCCCAACGGCTCCAAAGCTTTCATCATGGGAAGGATGTCGGGCTCATAACGGCCCGCATAAGGATTGGTGAGGACCGCCGCGACAAATGCCTTCATGGCCGGCGTTTCCGGTGGCGGTCCAAATTCGTGGAAGATTTCCTCTACCTCGATGTGAACGCGGCGTACTTCGATCAATACCACTTCCGCACCTCGATCAGCGCCCGGGTTGCATGCTCCCCAATGACACGATGCTCGCCCTGAAGCAACAATACCGCCCCGTCGATCAGACCAAGCTCCTGCAGGCGGCGGGCTTCCTTCTCGCCATTTTCGAGCGCTTCGGCAACGGCTTCCGGAGGCAGGTCTCCCACGTCTATCGTCACGGGAATATCGCCGAGGTCGGTATCGTCGACGACGCTTGCCGCCGGTGCCCGCAGTATTGCCGGATGATCAATGTTGACAGCGTTGCCGACGATCGTTGCCGCCGCATCCGCCATGCCGGCCTTGCGGGCGATTATTGTCGCCGCATCGGCGATGCCTAGGCTCTGGCTGCGGCCACGCCAGCCGGAGGTTGCGATGCCGCGCGATGGATCGCTCGATTCGATGGTGATGGTTCCGGCCATTTTCGGAAAATCCGGGCGTTCGACTACACCGACGGTGAGCTTTTCTTCGTTGGCCAGGTAAATTGCGATATCGCCGCCATTGTTGACCATGCCGCGGCGAATCGGGGTTGCCAGCACCATGGCCGCCAGTACTTCTTCCGCAACCGAGCCTGCCACCGCAGCCATTGGTGTGATGAACTGGTCGCGGAATGGCCACGTGGACCAATACATTGTGGCGGCCACTTCGCCCTCGAAGGCGGGCATTTCCCCGGTTACGGGCAGGCGCAGCATTGGCAATTCCGCGACCAGTTCATGAAGCACCGTGCCGAACCGTTTCCAAGCTTGGGCGTAGGCGGCTTCGACTGCCTCGACCGGTCCTTCGGCAAGGACGATCAGATCGATGGGGCCATGCTGGAAGTGCAGGCGATCATCATCGAGCCGCATCATGACAGGCCCCGCCGTCATCCTCAGCTTGTGCCCAACGGCCAGGGATTGGCGGCATGGGGGGCTTCCTCGCGCTTCCTGTCAACCTCACGCAGTGTTTCCGCGCTACGCACGAAATCCATATGCCCGCCAAGAGCGGCATAATCGCTGGCGGACATGGTGAACTCGATAGGCGCGACGAGTGCCGGCGTGGGCACGTAGCCGAAGGCGTTCTTCGGCAATTTGGTGACATCGACCATGAAGGTAATGCCGCCACCGGGCCAGACATAGACGGGTGCGCCGCCACAGGTGACGCGGGTGAGCGCCTGTTTCACCGAACGCGTCAGGTGGACCGGATTTTCGGTTACACCGGCGCGAAGCGAGCCGCCAGCACCTCCCATGAAGAGGACGGTGCAGAGTGCCGGTTCGCAATTCTCGCCGATCCGCTCAACGGTCTTGCTCACGGCGTCCGGCATGGGCTTGGGCACGGGTTTCAGATCTTCGTCAAGCTCCAGCCAAATCGAATGATCGCCAGTGGTCGAAACCATGAGCAGCCGGAGTCCGGGCCAAGCGGTGGCAGGGTCGATCTTCTGGATGATTTCAAGGGGATCGCTGACATTGGTTCCGCCCCAGCCGGAGCCGGGCTCGGCCACCTGAAAGTAGCGGCCGGGCGTGGATTTGCGGCCGCGCACGCGAATTCCGGCGGGTCTCATGTCAAGGCATCGGCCGGCCTGATGTTCGGTCAGAACACCGGTGATATGATCGTCGACGACAATCACCTCATCGACATGGGGTTGCCATTGCCTGGCGAACATGCCGACGGTAGCGGAGCCGCACCCCACGCGCATGCGTTGCTCCTCGGTGCCATCAATAACCGGCGCAGCACCCGCCTTCACCACGACAGTCGATCCTCCGTCCACGGAGAGTTCAATGGCCTCGCCATTGGAAAGCGCCAGCATGGTGTCGCAGGTCGCGTTGCCTTCCTTCTTCGAACCACCGGTCAAATGATGCACGCCGCCAAGGGACAGCATCTGCGACCCGTATTCCTGCGTGGTGACGTGGCCGACAGCTTCACCCTTGGCGCGCACCATGGCCTGTTCGGGCCCGAGAAAGCGGTCGGTATCGATCTTGACCTTGACACCGCAGTAACTGAAAATTCCTTCGGTCACCACGGTGACCATGTCGACGCCATCGAATTTCGACGACACGATAAATGGCGCAGGCTTGTAGTCAGGATAGGTCGTTCCGGCGCCAATGCCGGTGACGAAAACCTCGCCCGGACGAATCGGGTTTCCGGCCCATTCCTGATCAATAAAGGGCACCACCCGGTCAGACCTGTTGAGCAAGACAACAGGGTCGGTCCGGACAAGCTGGCCCTCCAGATTGGCATAACGGTCGCAGGCGCCGGCCTTGCCCGGGCGGATGCGGCACAGGACCGGGCAGGCATCGCAGCGAATGATGCCGTCGGCCTCGCGGGCGCCAAAGATTTCCGTACGGTCGGTCATGCCACACCTGCTGCTTTCAGCGCTGCCAGCACGCGGTCGGGGGTTGCAGGGGCACGGGTGATGCGCACACCGGTTGCGCATTCGATGGCTGAGAAGATCGCAGGCGCTGTCGGAATAAGTGCGGGCTCGCCGATGCCTTTGGCGCCATAGGGGCCAAGAGGCTCGGCATCCTCGATCATGATGGTGACCATCTCCGGCATGTCGCCGAAGGTGGGTATGAGATAGTCGTGCAGGTTTTCGGTACGGCCTGGGATATATTCTTCCATGAGTGCAAACCCCAGGCCCTGGGCGATGCCGCCGTGGATCTGGCCCTCGACGAGATTTGGGTTGATCGCCTTGCCAACATCATGGGCAGCCACGATGCGGGTGACCCTAACCAGACCAAGTTTTACATCAACTTCGGCTTCCGCCAATTGGGCGGCGAAACCATAGCAGGAATAGGGGATGCCCTGACCGTTGGCATCGAGCGGTGAGGTTGGCGGATCGAATGAACCGAATCCGGTGAGCACATTACCTCTGGGATCGGTCTCGAGCGTGGTCAGATTGAGGGTGGCACCACCCGCCTTTATCACGTTCGATTCGATGGTGAGCCTCGCATCTTCACCGGCATTCATGCGCTTGAGAATTTCAGCACGCAGCGAACGGCCGGCGAGTTCGGCAGCCTTGCCCGATACAAAGGTCTGGCGCGAGGCTGATGTCTTGCCGGCATCTTCGGTGAGGTCGGTGTCGCCCATGATGTAATCGAAGAGCGAGGGGGAGACGCCCAGCGCCTCGGCGCATATCTGGATCATGATGGTGTTTGAACCCTGGCCGATATCGGCAGCGCCATTGTACAGCATGAAGCGGCCATTGGGTCTCAGTCCGACCCGCATGGCAGAAGGGTTGGACAGCGAGGTGTTGCCGATGCCATACCACATGCAGGCGACGCCAACGCCGCGCCGGTGCGAACCTGTCGTGACGCGGCTCTGCATGGCATCACGCCAGTGCGGGCGCAGGGCCGCAAGACACTGGGCAAGCCCGGCACTGGCATGCAACACCTGGCCGGTCGCTGTCGCATCACCGGCGCGAATGGCATTCTTCCAGCGGAATTCCAACCGGTCTTCGCCGCACTTATCGGCAAGCATGTCCATCAATGCTTCATGAGCGATCGCTGCCTGGGGTACGCCAAAGCCCCTGAAGGCGCCGGACGGCGGATTGTTGGTGTAAATGGCGCGCGTTGCCGCCGTCACATGGGGCACGACGTAGGGGCCTGTCGCGTGCACCGGCACGCGGTTGGCGACTGTCGGTCCCCACGAGGCATAGGCGCCGGTATCAAAATCGCCACTGAACTCCATGGCGAGGAGCCTGCCCGATGCGTCGGCAGCCATCTTCGCCTTGATGCGTGAGGGATGGCGCTTGGTGGACGACATCATCGATTCCGGCCGCGTGTAGATGCAGCGTACCGGCCGGTTGAGCATCCACGCCGCAACAGCTAGCACCGGCTGCACGGATACATCGAGCTTGCCGCCAAAGCCGCCACCGGTTGCCGTGGGGATGATCCGCACCTGCTCGCGCGCTAGTCCCATCACGTGGGCGACTTCTTCGCGGTCCATGCCGGGGGCTTGGGTGCAGGCAATCACTTCGATGCGGTCGCCGATGCGGCGGGCATAGCCGGCTTCAGGTTCGATATAGGCATGTTCGACGAAAGCCGTCTCGACCGCGATTTCGGCAGTATGGGCCGCCTGATCCCAGGCTCCTTCGACATCTCCCTTCTTCAGCCAGCCCCGCACCAGGACATTGTCCGGGTGCTTTTCGTGAAGCGGCGGGGCGCGTTCGGTCTGGGCTGCCGAGAGATAGACCGGATCCTGCACCTGCCAACGGATCGGCAGGTCATCGTCAGTCGCCGATTCCACCGCGTCGCGCGGGCCGACCAATGCGATCACTGCGTCGCCGCGATAGCGGACATGGCCCTTGGCCAGAACAGGCTGATCCTTGATGGTCGGATAGATACCGAAGCCGTTGTTCGGAATGTCATCGGCCGTCATGACCAGATCAAGGCCATGATTGTCGCGAAAGGCCTCGACGCCAACCAGCTTGAAGCTGGCGCGCGGGTAGGGCGAGCGAATGACACGCAGCCAGAGGGCATCGGCGGGCGCATCGTCGGAGCCAAATTTCTCTGTGCCATTGAGCTTGGCCGCGCCATCGACACGCTCAAGTCTTGCGCCTACGCCGCCATACTCGGCGCGCGCGGCTACGCCCATCACGGCGTCGACAATCTTGGCATAACCGGTGCAGCGGCACAGCACGCCCCCCATCGCATCCTCGACCTGCTTGCGGCTGGGCTTTGCCTCCGAACTGAGCAAATCGCTTGCGGCCATCAGCATTCCGGGCGTGCAAATGCCACACTGGGCCGCACCATGCCTGAGGAAGGCCTTCTGCAAGGCTGAGAGCTTGCGATTGCGCGCCAGTCCCTCGACGGTGGTGATGCTGCGGCCCTGCGCCTGGGCCAGCGGCACAAGGCAGGCGCAGACCTGCCTGCCATCCATCAGGACGGTACAGGCGCCGCAATCTCCCGCGTTGCAGCCTATCTTGGTGCCGGTCAGCCCCAGGCCATCGCGCAGCGCGTCGGCCAGCCGCGTTAGCGGCGGCATGGCGATTTTTACCGCATCACCGTTCACCTGCAGGGCAATGGTGTCGTCTCTGCTCTGGAGCATCAGGCAAACTCCGCAAGGGTGCGCTTGAGCATTTCCAATGCGCCATCCCGGCGATATTCGGCGCTGCCGCGGACATCGGTGATCGGCGTGAGGGTGGCTAAATGTTCGGGCCTGACTATCGCGGCCAAGCGCTGTCTGTTGGCGCCCTTCAGCGCAGACTCGAGCGTTGCGAGGCGCTGCGGCACAGCGCTGCAAGAGCCGACGGCAATGCGGGCCGCTGTGACCCGGCCGTCGTGATCCTCTTCAATCACTGCCGCAACCATAACAATCGAGATCACCAGATATTTGCGCGCACCCAGCTTGCGAAAGCACGAGCGGGCCGACGGGCGCAGCTTTGGCACGAGTATTCCGGTGATGATTTCGTCATTGTCGCGCAGCGTCTGGCGATTGCCCAGAACGAAGCGGGCGACGGGTATGCGGCGCAGCTGGCGGGCGGATTGGAGTTCGACCACAGCGTCAAGTGCCAGAAGATTAGGGGTGCCATCGGCGGCCGGCGAAGCATTGCAGAGATTGCCGCCCAGCGTACCGGTATTTTGAATCTGGACGCCGCCAACTTCCCTTGCCGCCTGCTTGTAGCCGTCAAAGCAGGGTGGGAGTTTTGTTGCCAGCAGCTGCGACCAGGTGGTGAGCGGGCCAATCCGCCAGTGATCGGCCTCTTCGGAAATGCCGCCCAGGGCCGAAATGGCCGTTACATCCAGAACGTCCTCGCCGATGACGCGGCCGACACGCGCGGGATAGAAATCAGTGCCTCCCGCCAGAATGGTGAAGGTGCTCGCATCCAGCAGCCGCAAGGCTTCGGCGAGGTCCGGCGGTCTTTGGTAATGGCCCATGGCGCTATTTCAGGCCGTTTGGCTTTGGCCGTCAATCATTGTCGAGCACGGCAGCCATGACCGACAGCAATACGCGGGGGAGGACATCGAAAGCGTAGGGCGCATGGAGGCGCTCAAGCCAGTGATGATAATCCCTGCCCCAGGGACCAATGTTGATGACGGGATAGCTGGGCGGATCGGGCAAATCGAAGGATGAACCTGCCAACGGGGTATTGGCTGCATCGGCATTGCCTGCCGCGCTGCCCAAAAAGCTCATGTCGGAGATCCCGGGAAAATAACTGACGGTGCCCAGCCCGAAAGGCAGAATGGTGTTCTTGATGGTCGCGGCAAGTGCGCCATCGCCCAGCCGCACGGCAGGATAGGGGATTGAGCCAAAGCCCAGTACAACGGCCGGCCCTGCGAAACCCGAGAGCGACCACACTTGGGCGGTGAGCAGCTTGGAGCGCTCGGGGAGGTCGAGATGGGTTTGGGCGGCAAGTTCGGTGGCCTTGGCTGATACGGCTTCCGGCGCAACACGGGACGCCAGTTCGGCGTAGGTCATGACAGGAATGTTGCAGCCCAGCTTTCGCGCCGCGCGCGCCATGGCGCGGCGGGCGAGATCGAGCGAGATGGCCATGACTTCAGCCGGCGAGCGGCGGTGCTGCAGCGTGTTCCAGTAGACCCAGGCATGGCCCGGCGTGGTGACGTTGTAGCCGGTCTTAAGGTCCTTGGCATGAAGGGCGGTCGGTGGAGCCGCGACTTCCCCGTCTGATTGCTCGCCAAGCTCGCTTGCGAGTTCAAATTCGGTGAGCAGTTCGGCGGCAAGATAGGCAGCGTTGGCGCCATCGTGCGGATAACACGCATGGGCTTCCTTGCCGGCGACGAAGGCGGTCAGCAATTGCTTGCCGATGGAGCCCAGGGCAGCGACACGCCCCTGCGATCCATCGCCCTGATCGGAGATGGCATCAAGATTGACGGCCAGCCGGATGTCGAGGCTCTCGGCTGCGGCGATTCCCGCCAGCAAAGGTGCTGCGGCACGCATGCCGGCGGAGCGGTCTTCTTCGTCGGAAACAGCGAGGAAGAGAACGCTGCCGATACCAGCATAGGATTCGATTGCGGCCAACCCGGCGGCAAGACCCGCTTTCATGTCGAGAAGGCCGCGGCCGGGGAGGTATTCGCCGCTTTCCAGATCAGCAAGGGCGAGCGCGTTTTCGCCTGTATGCTGCAGCCGGGCGATTGTGGCAGGCAGAAGCCGCTCCGGATCAAAGGCGAGCGGCTCAAGCTCTCCATATCCGGCAGTGGGCACGACATCGAAGTGGCCGGTGAGGACAATGGTCTTCGAACTTGCGCCACGCTTTAACGCAAAAACATTGCTCCGGCCGGCAGCATCGCCCGGAATGGGCGCGGTCCATACTTTGTCAAAGCCAGCAAGCGAATCCGCCAGTCGCGGCGCGAATGCGGCTTCGCCTTGCGTTCCTGTCACCGAGGGCCACGCGGTAAAGCGCAGCGCCAGTTCCCGGGCGCGCGCGCTCAAATCGTTGTTCAAGCGAATTTCCGGTCGTAGGCCAGAACGGCGTTCAGAAGGGTTTGCGAGCCGGCGGCGCATTCGTCGAGCGTGCTCGATTCAGCCTCGTTGTGCGAGATACCGCCAAGGCATGGAACAAAGATCATGGTGGTGGGCGCCACGCGAGCGATATAGGCCGCGTCGTGTCCCGCACCTGAGGCCATTTCGCGGGTGGAATATCCGGCCTGTCTCGCACCTTCGCGCACGCACTCGATCAGTTCGGGTGCGAATTTCACCGCAGGCGATTTCCAGATGCGTTTTTCTTCCAGCTCAAGATTCAGCTCCCCGGCGATCTTTGGCATGGCTTCCTGATAGTCGTGCTCCATCGTGTCGAGGATGGATTCGTCGGGATGGCGGAGGTCGACAGTAAAGAACACTTCGCCCGGCACGACATTGCGGCTGTTGGGCCGGTTCTCGATCAGGCCTACTGACGCGACACCCGGCAGGTATTTCATGCCAACCTGATGGATCGCCTCGATCATGCGGGATGCGCCGAGCAGCGCATTCTTGCGCAGTCCCATCGGTGTAGCCCCGGTGTGGCTTTCCTGGCCCCTCACCGTCACCTCATACCAGCGCATCCCCTGAACGCCGGTGACGACGCCAACGATCTTGCTCTCGGCCTCAAGGATCGGACCCTGCTCGATGTGAAGTTCGAACATGGCCTGGAACTTGTGCGAACCCACCGGCTCACTACCGAGATAGCCGATGCGCTTCAGTTCGTCGCCGAGCTTGATGCCCTGGCGGTCCTCGCGGCTATAGGCAAAGTCCTCGGTGAATACTTCTGCATAAACGCCGGAACAGAGCATGGCGGGCGCGAAGCGCGACCCTTCCTCGTTGGTCCAGTTGACGATCATGACGGGGGCATTCGATTCGTATCCCAGATCGACCATGGTGCGGAGCGCTTCAAGGGCGCCCAGTACACCCAGCACGCCGTCAAACTTGCCGCCGGTTGGCTGGGTATCGAGATGCGAGCCCATGGCGATGGGGAGCAGATCGCTGCGCCTGCCCGGCCGTGTCGCAAACATGTTGCCGACTGAATCCACCTGGACGGTGCAGCCCAGATTTTCACACGAAGCCTTGAACCAGTCGCGCACCAGTTTGTCTTCGTCGGAGACGGTAAGGCGCTTGATGCCGCCCTTGGGCGTTGCGCCAAAACGCGCGGTCTCCATGAGCGAATCCCAAAGACGTTGCGGATTGATGGAGAGGTTGGTCTTGCTGGTCATGTCTCGCTCTTGCAGCTTCGGAAGGCGACGAACTATGCCATGGCGCAGGCTGCCTTGTTAAGTTCAATCGCCGTCGATTTCACTTCCCATTATGGCGATGGCCCGCTGATAGACGGTGGCGGCGTTCCAACCCTGAATGGCGCCGAAATTGGCTTCGCCCGGCTGGTAACCCCGGCCGGCCACCCAGCCATGGCCCTTAAGGAACCGCGCGGTCGAGGTCAGTGCGTCGGCCTTGCCGTTGAGATTGATGCCACCGCCATCGCCGTCGGCGCCATAGAGGAGAATGTTCTTGGGCAGGAACTGGGTCTGGCCAACTTCGCCATGCATTGCGCCCTTTGACGAGGCCGTCAGCACGCCGCGATCAACCAGTTGCAATGCCGCATAAAGCTGGTCGGTGAAAAATTCAGTGCGGCGGCAATCGTAGGCCAGCGTGGCGACTGCCGACAGCGTATTCTGGTTTCCGAGATAGCCGCCAAAGCCTGTTTCCATGCCCCAGATCGCCAAAAGCGGGCCGGGCGGCACGCCATAGCGCTTCTTGATAGATGAGAAGAGTGCTGCGTGGGTGCTCTTCAGCCTGCGTCCCTTGGCAACGATCGCCGATGCGCCGCGTTTCTGCATGAAAGCATCGAGGGAGAGCTTGAAGCTGTGCTGGCCGCGATCCGCCTTGATGGTGCCGGTGGAATATTTGGTGCCCATGAGCGCCGATAAGGCCCTGGTGCTGACGCCATTGGACTTGGCCTCGATGGCGAAGGAGCGTTTCCATCCTTCAAATCCGGCTGAAGTATTGCCGCATTTGGCGGCCTGGGCCGCGCCACCTGCCATTGCCGCAATAATTGCAGCCGCGGCTATCCTTGCCAGACATTTGTTAAACATTGCCATCCCTGCCGTTCGATTCGAGGGCCGAGACTGCCAAATTGGACGGTGGTTGTCATCGCCGGAAAAACATCGGTTGGGCAACTTGATTAAATGCCGGTGGGCGGCGGAGGTGCTGTCGAAGCGCGCATCAGCAGGCGCGTCTGAATCAGTTCGCGGCGCGGCGGGCCTGCCTCAAACACGATCCGAGCGGCAGCCCGGCCTTTTTCAACGCTCATGCCATCAATGGTGGTGAGCGGCGGTTTGGCAAGAGCCGCTTCGGGAATGTCGTTGAAACCGACGACGGAGAGATCACGCGGAACTTCGAGGCCGCGACGGGTGGCTTCATTGATGATGGCGATCCCCTGCATGGCCGACATCGAGAGAAAGCCGGTTGCGCCAGGAGCGACATCAAGCATCAGCTTTGCCGCGTTATCCTCCCACGGATGGGCCTGCACGATGGGCACGGTGGCGATATCGATTCCCGCCTCTGCCAGTGCTGCCGCATAGCCATGCAGCTTCTCCTCATCGATCGGCATGCCTGCCATATCCGGGCTGCGCCTTTCGCCCGCAGGGTGATAGCGCGGCGGACCGAAGTCGCGCAGGAACGAGACGATGCCAAAACGGCGATGGCCGAGGTCGAGCAGGTGCCGCGCGGCGGCGTAGCAGCCCGTCCTTGCATCAACACGCACCGAGCTCACGTCAGGCCCGGCATCCACGTCAAGGACTGCAAAGGGCAGGCGGCGCAGCCGGGCCGGTTCGATCTCCGTCATTTGTTCGATTCGGCTGAGTATGAAGCCGTCCACCAATGCGGTCTTGATACCGTCCGGCCCGGTCTTGTCGGACATGATCACAAGGCTGGCGCCCGCTTCGTCACAGGCCTCGCCGACACCGTGGAGGAAAAGCTGCAGGACCGGATTGCGCAGAGTATGGGCGATGCCCCAGCTGCGCGGGGTAATGACACCGATGGCATTGACTTTGCCGGCACGGAGCAATCTTCCCTTCGGATCGGGGCCGAGATAGCCGTGAGCAAGTGCGGCCGCCGCCACACGCTCGCGAACATCCGCCCGAACCCGCTCGGGATGGGAAAAGGCGTTCGATGCGGTGCTGCGCGAAACCCCCGCGGCGCGGGCGATCTCAACCAGCGTGGGTTTTGAAGAGCGGTTCATCTATAGCCAGACGTAGCGTATTTTTTGGATCGATCCAAATTTAATCTTGACGCTGCTGTTTTGCCAAGTTATCGTACTTTGGATCGATCCAAGAGCAATAGATCCAGATCGAGTTGAAGCTGCCTTCGCGCCTCGCCTTCCTTGCCAACCAACAGGAGCGTTGCCATGACCAATCATCACGATCCCGAACCCATCCTTGATGTCGCCCAGCTTGCACATATCGAGCTTCTGACGCCTGATCTCACGGCCAGCGCGGCATTCTTCAAGGAAATTCTGGGCATGAGCGAAACGGAACGCCGGGGCTCCTCGGTGTATCTTCGCGGCTACGAGGAACGCTATCATCACTCGCTCAAGCTTACCGCAGCGCCGCAGGCCGGACTTGGTCATGTGGCGTGGCGGGCGCGGAGCCCACAGGCGCTTGAACGCCGGGTCGCAGCCCTTGACTCGGCTGGACTGGGGCGGGGCTGGATCGACAACGAGATGGGGCATGGCCGCGCCTACCGCTTTACGACCCCTGAGGGTCATGTGATGGAGCTTCTTTGGGATGTCGATTATGCGGCCGCACCGGCTGGCGAAGGAACACCGCTTCTCAATCGCACCCTCAAGCGGAGCCGGTCGGGAATCCCGGTTCGCCGCATCGACCACCTCAACCTGCTCACCGCCGATACGGCAGCCTGCAGCACTTTCATGATGGACCTTCTCGGCTTTCGTGAAAGAGAAAAAGTTGTCACCGATGATGGTGAACGAACGCTGGCAAGCTGGCTCAGTGTCACCAACCTGTCGCACGATATCGCGCTTGTGCCGGAGCCAACCGCCATGCGCGGGCGCTTCCACCACGTCTGCTATCACTACACTTCGGTGCAGCATCTGTTCGATGTGGCGGAACTGGCAATGGAAGCGGGCATCGCGATCGAACATGGCCCCGGCCGGCATGGCATCGGCGGGGCGACGTTCCTCTATCTCATGGAGCCTGGGGGCAACCGCATCGAGGTGATGGGCGATCCGGGATACATGATTTTCGACCCGGCCTGGAAGACGGTGGTGTGGAAGGCCTCCGACATTCAAACACCAGCGGCTGTCTGGACCGGCTCAGCGATGCCTGACTCGTTCTGGAACTATGGTACACCGGCAGCGCCGCAGCAGCAGGATGCAGCTAAGGCTGCCTGACGGCAAAGTACAGAAGTACCAATACGCTCACCCGCCTGGAGGAGAACACTCATGACCAGCCGTTTCAGGTTCGCCAGCGAGATTTCGAACGATCCGCTGCCATTTGGCACGATCGCCATGCTGATCACCCCAAAGGTGACCGAGACGAGCCAGTTGACGATTGTGAAGGCGGGCCTCAATCCCGGCGACGGGCATAATTTTCACAAGCATCCCCGGCAAGAGGAAGTGATCTACATCCTGAGTGGCACGGTGGAACAATGGGTCGACCGCGACAGCCATGTGCTCGCTGCCGGAGATTCGGCCTTCATCCCTGCTGGAATGGTCCATGCTTCGTTCAACATTGGAAAAGGCGATGCCACGCTGCTGGCAATTTTCGGCCCCTGTGTGGGCGATGGATTTGAATCGGTCGAAGTTGCCGCCGATGCGCCATGGAACACGATGCGGGGTTAGCTATTCTCGCGGAGTGACCTTCGAGATCGGCATGATGAGCATATCGCTCGCAGTACTATCGCCCCATTGTTTCGAGGCGAGGCCAAGATATTTGTGAAATTGGTAGAGGACTACGTGGCGGCTTATTTCTTCGAAATGAGGCTTTTGGCTTGAAACGATGACTCAGGCGGCTATGGTGCATTGCAAACGGATTTGAAGCCGTATTAAACGCTTGTAAACCGTGGTGTTGGGATACTTTTATCATGACTGTTGTCTACACCATTGGATACGAAGGCACGGATATCGAGAGATTTGTCGAAACCTTGAAAGCTGTCGGTATTCAAGTTTTGGCCGATGTTCGTGCAGTGGCAATCTCCCGGAAGAAGGGCTTCTCAAAAAAAGCCCTCAAGGCACGTCTTGAACTGGAAGGCATTTCGTATCTGCACTTCGATGCTTTGGGTGATCCCAAATCTGGGCGTGAAGCCGCTCGGGCTGGCCGGTATGAAGAGTTCCGACGAGTATACGGGAAACACATTTCGGGTAATGAAGCTCAACAGGCCCTGCAGGCTTTAGAAAATGTCATTAGAGACGCTCCTTCTTGCTTGCTTTGCTTTGAGCGCGACCCTAGCGTGTGTCATAGATCAATTGTTGCGAGCGAAATGAGCCTCAAAGGAATCCGCTCTTTTGATCTTTTTGGAGACGACCCAACTCGCTATGTCGATCACGCCAGAAAGCGCTCGCGTCATCATTCTCGTGAAAGCGCTGCCACAGCCTAGCAAGCTGTATGGCGAAACGGTTTGCTGCGCAGGCGTCACGGCAGACGGCATATGGAAGAGACTGTATCCCATCAGGTTTCGCCACCTTCAGGGTAAACAAAGCTTTTCTCGTTGGAATTGGGTGGGGTTCAAATATCGTGAGCCAACCCGCGACAAGCGTCCAGAAAGCTCCCATGTTTATGAAGAGAGCATAGCCATCGAAGGGATGTTTGCCGAGAAGGACCGGCCACGTTTTCTCAATCGATTGGTCGTGGGCTCCGCACGGCTCGCTGCTGAAGCGGGTCGGTCGCTAGCCTTGATTCGACCTCATAACACGCGCTTCACCTTCAA
Source organism: Hyphomicrobiales bacterium (assembly GCA_031373255.1). Taxonomy (GTDB): domain Bacteria; phylum Pseudomonadota; class Alphaproteobacteria; order Rhizobiales; family Aestuariivirgaceae; genus JANMMJ01. Next base: position 56,165 of record JANMMJ010000057.1, on the reverse strand, counting down.
ACCCAAATCAGCGGTGGAGATTGAAGATGAGCGAGATGCATATCGAGCAGCAGCTCAGCAAGGATCATTCTTTGATCAGAGCCTCGCAGAGCTTGAACCATCGCCATACGAGTTTCGCTTCTCATTTGAGGATGAAGATGGAAAGCACAGTTACCAAGATGGCGACTGGGAGACTCACGCCATGTTCTTTCGAGAGCGGAATCGAACGAATGAGGTCGAGGCGCTGCGCTGGATGAATGAAACATTTAACGAGCGCTACCCGGCAAAGGGTATGGTGTTTGCCATAGGTAACATGGCCAAAAGGCCACAGACTTGGCAGCTGCTTGGGGTCATCAGACTGGATGACACCGAGCAAGAAGAACTACAGTTTTAAGACTAAGGCGTCACCTCTACGCGTTCCACTCGCTTCGGCTTGGTGATGCCTTTTCAGATGGCGTTGGCGACGTGGACCGGGGCGTTGGGCTGCCTGGCGATGAAGTCGCCGTCGCCCGGACTGGCGCGGAGATTGCCCTGTTTCCACTCTATGCGGCCATCTTCTGCGGGGTTCCCATAATTGCCAATCGCCTACTGGCTGAAGACCGTGCAAGAGGGTTGAGTTGAGCGCAGTTGAATGTGAGTTAAATCCTGTAATCTGTGGTAAACATCCTTTTGCCGGGGTTTTAAGGCGGGTCAGGGGCCTTTGGCGTGATTTGGGCTGGGTGGGGTGCGGACAGGCGGGAAACCGGGCTGTACGGGCCGGATATTGCGTTTAAAAGCCTATTTAGAGTTTAATATCCTAGTATAGTTCGATTGCCGCCACTCACCCCCGGCGGGGTGACGCCGCCTGGGCCCAGAAGGCGGTTTTCCCGGCCATGGGCGCGGGTCAGTTCGAGCCGGTAGTTGACATGGGATGCGAGGCCCGGAATGGCGGAGCTCCCGATCTCGGCGTCCAATCGATCGAGCCGCGAGAGATAACGCGCGCCATGGCCATAAGCCTTGGACTTGCCATTAACGAGAATATCGTTGAGGAGGGCGCGGTAGAGAATAGTAGCGGCGGCGGGGAAGCCGCGCTCCAGCATATCGGCGGCTTCGGCCAGAATGTCATAATGCCTGCCATCCCAGCGTTCGCGATGGCGGACGATCAAGTCCGCGGCTTTCTCCGGCTCCGGCCATTTCAGATAAAATTCAAGCGCCGCATAGACCTGCGGCGCGCCATTCACCATGGCGAAGGCGCGATCCAGAATTTCGAATTCGGCGAAGTCATCGGCATGTTGCAGATGTTCGCGCAGGAAGGCCGGGTTGAGGTTTTTTTCGAAGGCATTCCAGCGTAGCGCCTGCGCCTCGTCCTTGCGGTCAAGCGCATCGAGAATTTGCGCCTCAAGCGGCACGCCGTTCCAGAATATCGGGTAGATCACGTCTGCCCGGTCGGCCAGCATGGTGCGCGACATATAGGCAATGCCATCCTTTTCGCGCTGGCGTATCCAGTGCAGCGCTTCTTCATGACGGCCGGCCTTCAGAAGAAGGGTAGCGACGGACTTATGATCGCGCCGGCGCGGTTCCCTGGTTTCCTCCAGTTTGATGATTTGATCGAGATCGCCGAGCGCCAAGGCAATGTGTTGCCGCGCCGCCAGAAACTGACTGGCCCTGGCGGCCAGACCCCAGTCTCTTTCCTTCGCATTTTTCTCAACCACAGGGGACTCCGCCGCGAGACGGCTATCCCAGGCTTTGAGCGCATCGGGCGGAATGTGGGGTGCGAGTCCGGCCACAATGTCTCCGAAATAGCCGTGCTCGTCGCCCGACAGTTTCGCCATTGCGATGTCCGGCAGGAGGCGGCGGGCTTTCTCCGGCATGGCTGCCGCCATGCCCCCCAGTTTCGCGATCGCTTCCTCATAAATTCCCTGGATATGGCCCGACGAATCGTCGATCCGTTTGAAGACCTGCGCGCTTGTGGCCACGAAGGCGATGAGGCGCTCCGCCGCCATGGCCGGATAGGCGGCGGCCAGCTCGCCGCTGATCGATTGAAGGGTCGAGTCGAGATCGGCGGCGAAATCGCGGGCCTTGTCCCAATCGATGAAGCCGCGTGCCCTGGCAAGGGCGGACAATCTGCGGTCAATGAGGGCGGCGACGGCCTGCGGACCCTTGAGTGCCGCAAGGGCCGCGTTCACGCTTCTGCGAAAGGAAGGATTGTGCGCGGACTCCGCGACGACGAGATCGGCGAACTTCGCAATGCCCAGAGGCTCGAGCGATTCACGAGATATTTGCGGCTTTCTTGCCATCGCGAAAGAATATTCACACGGGCGATGGACGTCCCGCAAGAAAAACCGCGCGCAAGGAAGGCCGGTACCGCTTAAGGCGTCACTTCAACCCGGGTCACCGGCTTTGGCTGGGTGACGCCTTTCCAGATGGCGTTGGCGACGTGGACGGGAGCGTTTGGTTGCCTGGCGATAAAGTCGCCGTCTCCCGGCCTGGCGCGGAGATCGCCCTCATCCCACGCGACGCGGCCGCGCGAAAGCACGGTTTTCGGCGCGCCCTTGCACTCGTAGCCTTCAAACACGTTGTATTCGATGCGGCTGATCTGCTTCCTGGCAGTGATTTTCTTGGTGGCCGCCGGATCCCAGATCACCAGATCGGCATCGCTGCCAACAGCAACCGCGCCTTTCTTCGGATACATGTTGAGAATGCGGGCGATGTTGGCCGAGGTGACGGCGACGAATTCCTCCTTGGTCAGCCGCCCGGAGTTGACGCCAGCGTTCCACAGCACCGGCAAGCGGTCTTCGAGGCCGCCCGTGCCATTGGGGATCATGGTGAAATTCCTGGCCCCATTGCGCTTCTGCGCGATGGTAAAAGAGCAATGGTCGGTCGCCACGACCGAGAGCGTGCCCGATTGCAGGCCCGCCCAAAGCGAATCCTGGTGCTTCCTGTTACGGAAGGGCGGTGACATCACGCGGCCCGCGGCATAATCCCAATCCTTGTTCTGGTACTCACTGTCGTCGAGAACGAGATACTGCACGAGAGGCTCGCCATAGACGCGCTGGCCCGCCATCTTGGCGCGGCGGATGGCGTCATGGGTCTGTTCGCAACTGGTGTGGACGATATAAAGCGGCGAGCCCGCCATATCGGCAATCATGATGGCGCGATTTGCGGCCTCACCTTCGACCTCGGGCGGCCTGGAATAGGAATGGCCCTCGGGGCCGGTGACACCGCGCGCCAACAGATCGGCCTGCATGCGGGCGACGACATCGCCATTCTCGGCGTGGACAAGGGGAAGGGCACCCAACTGGGCGCAGCGCTTGAAGGAATTGTAGAGCTCATCGTCATTGACCATGAGTGCGCCCTTGTAGGCCATGAAATGCTTGAAGGTGTTGATGCCGTAGGTCTTGACGACGGTTTCCATCTCATCGTGGACCTGCGGGCTCCACGATGTCACAGCCATGTGGAAGGAGTAGTCGGTGCAGGCCTTTTCCGCCTTGTGGCGCCAGGCCTGATAGGCGGCCAGCATGGATTCGCCCGGTGCCGGAATGCAGAAGTCGACAATCATCGTGGTGCCGCCGGAGAGCGCTGCCTTGGTGCCCCACTCGAAATCATCGGCGGAGACGGTGCCCATGAACATCAGTTCCATGTGGGTATGGGGATCGATACCGCCCGGCATCACATAGCAGCCGCCGGCGTCGATCACCTCTGTACCTGACAGCTTCTCGCCGATCGCCACGATGCGCCCGTCCTCGATCAGAACGTCGGCACGATGCGAGTAATCATGATTGACGACAGTGCCGCCGCGAATGAGGGTGGTGGGCATGGGGCTGTCTCCGGTCAATGAAGTGTTGTTGGGGGAACAAGTTTTGTGAGATCGTCCTCTGAAAGCAGGAATGGATTTATGATCGTCACATTGCTCCAGCGAAATCCATGCTGCATATCTTCGCTGAGCAGGACGTCCGCTTCCGCTTCAGCACTGCTCGCCAGAATGACGGCATCCCATACTTGAATCGCATGCGACTCCACCAGCCGCAGTGCGTTCTCGAAGGCCTGAACTGTCACCGGCAACGGTATACAGCGGTCGAGCCACCACCCGATTCTTGAAACCGCCAATTTCCGCTCAAGTTTTGCACGGTTGATCATCCAGCGTGTTGCTTCGCCGACCGCTTGCATGGAGAGTACAATATTGCCGAATCCGATCCGCCTGACGATATCAATGGCTGCCGTCCGTTTCGCAGCATCGCCGGTGCCTTCGGCATAAATCAGAATATTGCTGTCAATCGAAAAGCGGGTCACGGCCGGTCAGTCATCATAGAGTTCGTCGCGGGTGCCGCGCGGCACGCCGATGGGCGGTTGATTCCGCAAGTGCTCAATGAATTCGTCCCACTTGCGTTTCTTTTCTTCCTCTTGGCGTCTGCTAACCGGCGTTACCGGCTCAAGCCGGGCAACGATTTCGCCCCGCACCGTAATTTCCGCCGGTCTACCTTTCCTCACCTTGGCCAAGAGCTTCGAAAAATTCCGGTTGGCTTCGGTGGCGCTGATCTTGGTCACAGGAGAGTTCCAAAGTAGTGAAATCACTACATAGAACAAATTGACGACTACGGCAAGGAGGCCCAGCCGAATTCCTCCGCTGTTTCTTTGAATTTTGTGACATCCGGGAGAGCCTCAAATGGCTCTCCCGAAGCGATAACGATTGTTACATCGCCTTGGCGGCGTCGGTCACGGCGGTGGTCCACGCACCTTCCGGCTTCTTGGTGATGACCGGATCGGAGCCGCCCTTCATCAAGGTTTCCACGGTGCGCTCGGCGGCAGCGGCGTCGAGCGAGCCATCGGAGCCTTCGGTGAGCTTGTTGATTTCGTCCATCATGGTCGACTGGTGGCCCTCGGTCTGCGAACCCGATGCGTCGTTCTCGAGCACGATCTTCACCGCCTCGTCCTTATTGGCGCGGGCATAGTCCCAGCCCTTCATCGAGGCCTTGACGAATTTCGCCATGGTCGCGACGAATGCCGGATCCTTCAGTTTGTCTTCCAGCGCATAGAGGCCGTCTTCGAGCGTGGCGACGCCCTGATCCTCGTACTTGAAGACAACCAGGTCCTCGGCCTTCATGCCGGCCTCTATCACCTGCCAATACTCGTTATAGGTCATGGTGGAGATGCAGTCGGCCTGCTTCTGGAGCAGTGGGTCTACATTGAAGCCCTGCTTGAGAACGGTGACGCCATCGGCACCTCCTGTGGTCGGAATGCCAAGCTGGCTCATCCAAGAGAGGAAGGGATATTCATTGCCGAAGAACCATACGCCGAGGGTCTTGCCCTTGAACTCTTCCGGCTTGGTGATGCCGGTTTCCTTCCGGCAGGTGAGCATCATGCCCGAGCGCTTGAACGGCTGGGCGATATTGACCAGCATGTTGCCCTTCTCACGCGAGGCGAGCGCGGCAGGCATCCAGTCGACGATGACATCGGCGCCGCCACCGGCAATCACCTGTTCCGGCGCAATGTCGGGCCCGCCCGCCTTGATCGTGACATCGAGCCCGGCATCCTTGTAGAAGCCCTTGGCCTGGGCCACGTAATAACCGGCGAACTGCGCCTGGGTGACCCACTTGAGCTGCAATGTCACGCTTTCGGCCCAGGCCGAAACGGACGACATCATCAAAGCGCCCGCCGCTGCCGCAGCCAACAAATATTTTTTCATTGTTCGTAGTCCTCCTTGTTGCCGCCTACTGCCTGTAGGACGGATGCCAGAATGTGACCCCCCGCTCAATCAGCGTGAGGATCCCGTAAAATGCCGACCCCGCCAGTGCTGCCACGGCGATTTCGGCCCAAACCATGTCGAGGCCCTGACGGCCCACTTCGGTCGACATCCGGAAGCCCATGCCAACGATGGGTGTTCCGAAGAATTCTGCCACGATGGCTCCAATCAGCGCCAGAGTCGAGTTGATCTTGAGGGCATTGAAGATGAAGGGCATGGCGGCCGGAAGCCTGAGCTTGAGCAGCGTTTGCAGCCATGACGCGCCATAGGAGTGCATCAGGTCCAGCTCCATGCGCCCGGCGGCGGCAAGGCCTGCCAGCGTATTGATCAGCATCGGGAAGAACGTCATGACGACAACCATGGCGGCCTTTGACTGCCAGTCGAAGCCGAACCACATGACCATGATTGGGGCCACTCCGACGATCGGCAGGGCTGCCACGAGATTTCCAAGCGGCAGCAATCCACGCCTGAGGAAATCCACGCGGTCACACATCAGGGCCACGACAAATCCCGAAAGGCAACCGATCAGCCAGCCGGGGATGACCGCGCGGATGAATGTCTGGCGGAAGTCGGCGGCAATGGTGGGGATGGAATTCACCAGCTTTTCCCAGATCTGCGAAGGGGCCGGCAAGAGAACCAGAGGGATTTTCGATCCAGCCACATAATATTCCCAGGCGACGATCACAACGACACCAAACAAGGCAGGAATCATCAGGCTGGTCAGCCGCGGCGGCGCCCTGGCTCCGGTCATGACCAGGTCGATGACCCATCCCAGCGCCCAGGCAATGGCCCAGCCCGCGACCATGAATAGAAGCGAGAGTGTCCAGTAGCCGCCCTTGAGCGGCTCAACGCTGGCTAAGGACAGGTAGACGGTGACGGCCATAGCCAGCAATACGGCGAGGATAGAGACGGCACGGGGCAATGCGCCTGCCATCACGCCGATGCTCCCATGCGGCGACGGTTCATGCCCTCAAGTGTGCCCAGCAGCCAAACCAGCATTGCCGCGGCAAAAGCCGCAATAAAAAGCGCAGCCCAGATCTGAAGAGTCTGTCCGTAGTAAGAGCCCTGCAGCAGCCGCGCGCCAATGCCCGACACGGCACCGGTTGGCAGTTCGGCGACGATGGCGCCGGTCAGTGCTATGGCCACCGATACCTTGAGCGATGCAAAGAGATAGGGCACGGCGGAAGGGAAGCGTAGTTTCCACAACACCTGTGCCGCAGTCGCATTGTAGGTACGCATGAGGTCAAGCTGCAGGGTATCGGGCGAGCGCAGGCCCTTGACCATGCCGATCGCCACCGGGAAGAAGCACAGATAGGTCGAGATGATCGATTTGGTGACGATATCCGGCAGCCCGGTCTTGCCGAGAACGACGATGATCATCGGCGCTATGGCAAGGATGGGAATGGTTTGCGACGCAATGATCCAGGGCATCAGGCTTTTCTCAAGCGAGCGCACATGGACGATACCGATGGCAAGCGCAATTCCGAGCAATGTTCCCTGGATGAAACCGAAGAGCGTGGAGGAAAGCGTTACCCACAGATGATAGACCAGTGATTTCACCTTCCATGGCGCTATGGTGAAAACACTGTTCCACAATTCGCCGGCCACCTGATGGGGTGCCGGGATGACGGGCCGCTCGTGATTCCACGAGATTGCCAGGGTGTTCCACAGGCCGCCGCCCGCCGCTTCGATCTTCGCCTCAGTCACCACCCAGTTCATCGGTATCGCGGCCAGATACCAGATGACAAGAATGAAAAGGCAGATCGTCAGTACCGGGACGAATTGGCCTTCGGACTTTGCAGCGGTTTTGATAGCAGCTGCTTCAGCCATGAGGGCTCTCCTCAATCCTCATAGCTGTGCCCTGCCTTGAGGCCCTCGCGAACGCGATGGGCAATCTCCAGAAAGGCTGGCGTCTCGCGGATATCCAATGAACGCAAGCGCGGCAGGTTGGTTTCGATCACATCGGTGACCCGGCCGGGACGAGGCGACATGACAATGATCTTGGTGGACAGGAAGACGGCTTCGGGAATTGAGTGGGTCACGAAGACCACAGTTTTCCTGGTCCGATCCCAGAGTTCGAGAAGCTGCACATTCAGCTTGTCGCGGACGATCTCGTCCAGCGCGCCGAAAGGTTCGTCCATCAGCAGCAATTTCGGATCGAAGGCGAGGGCGCGGGCAATCGAAACGCGCTGCTGCATGCCGCCCGAAAGCTGCCAGGGAAATTTCTTCTCGAAGCCCGTGAGATTCACCAGTTCAAGATTCTGGCGGACGCGCTCGGCGGCATTGTCGAGATTCATGATTTCGAGCGGAAGACCAACATTTTTCTCGACGGTGCGCCAGGGGTAAAGGGCCGGCGCCTGGAACACGTAACCGTAGGCCTGGTTCAGGCGTGCCTGATGGGGGCTCATGCCGTTCACTGAAATCGTGCCCGATGATGCCTGTTCCAGGTCGGCGATGACGCGCAAGAGCGTTGTCTTGCCGCAGCCCGAGGGGCCAATGAACGAGACGAAATCGCCTTCCTGCACGGTGAGATCGACGTTGGAGAGCGCATAAACCGGCCCGTCGGCAGTCGCAAAAGTCAGGCTCAGGTTGCTTGCCGCGATTACGGCCTCAGCCGTCATTTTGCCTCCCCAGGCCGATCTTGTTATGCATGAAACGCTAGGCGTTCTTGACCATTTGATCAAGAAATTTGAGAATGCAGTCATGGGAACAGCCAAGCCGAAACTAATCCGGGGAACACGCATCCAGGCAGCCAACCGGGAAATCATTCTCGATGCGGCGCTTGAAGTCTTTTCAGCCTTCGGTTTCCGCGGTGCGACCGTGGACCAGATCGCCCGGCTGGCAAACATGTCGAAGCCAAACCTCCTGTATTACTTCCGGCGCAAGGAAGACATCTATGTGGCGTTGCTCGAGCATACACTCACAGATTGGCTGAAGCCGCTGGAAGCGCTCGATCCCGATGGCGATCCGGTAGATCAGTTGACGCGCTATATTTCAGCCAAGCTCGACATGTCGCGCAACAATCCGAAAGCCTCCCGGCTCTTTGCCAATGAAATCCTGCATGGCGCGCCGATGATCGCACCTTTTCTTCAGGGGCCCTTGCGTGAACTCGTCGAGGGCAAGACCGCCAATGTCCGGCAGTGGATTGCGGAGGGCAAGATCGCGCCCGTCGATCCCTATCATTTGATCTTCGCCATCTGGGCCGTGACCCAGCACTATGCCGATTTCGACGTGCAGGTTCAGGCGGTGAGCAGTGGGCGGGCGGGCAATGCCACGGACGCGGTGCTCCGGCTTTTCCTGGATGGCCTTCGCCCGCGCTGACGGGTCGGGACCTACGCCTCCACCTTCGGCGCATATTCGGCACCGTTGACGGTTTTCGGCCGGTCCTCGAGATGAAGATGGGCGATACGCTCAGGCGTTTCGGCGATGACGCGGCCCTTGCGGACAACATAAAGGCGATTGGCCTTGAGGCGGATCGCCTCCACGGGATTGCGGGCCTGCAGGATGACGAAATCGGCGTTGCAGCCTTTTGCAAGGCCATAGTCCTCAAGATGCATGGCCTTGGCCGGGTTGACCGTTACCGCGTCAAAGCACCAGCGCATGGCCTCCTGGCTGGTCATCTGGGCAACGTGGAGACCCATGGACGCGACCTCGAGCATGTCGCCCTGACCCTGGCTGTACCAGGGATCCATGACGCAGTCGTGGCCGAAAGAGACGTTGACGCCCGCGGCGCGCAATTCTGGCACGCGGGTCATGCCGCGGCGCTTGGGATATGTATCGTGGCGGCCCTGCAATGTGATGTTGATCAGCGGATTTGGCGTGGCGTGGACGCCTGCTTCGACGATCAACGGGATCAGCTTCGAGACGTAGTAATTGTCCATCGAGTGCATGGAGGTCAAATGCGATCCGACCACGCGGCCCTGGAGACCCAATCGCTGCGTTTCGCAGGCCAGGGCTTCTATATGCCGCGATTGCGGATCGTCGGTCTCGTCGCAGTGGATATCGACGAGCAGGCCGCGCTTTTCAGCAATCTCGCAAAGCTCCCTCAGGCTTGCCGCGCCATCTGCCATGGTCCGTTCAAAATGCGGGATGCCGCCGACGACATCGACGCCCATATCGAGGGCGCGAAGCACATTCTGGCGGGCGGTATTTGAGCGATAAAACCCGTCCTGGGGGAAGGCGACGATCTGCAGGTCGAGATAGCCGGCGACGCGCTTGCGGACCTCTAACAGGGCTTCAACACAGAGCAGGCGATCGTCGCAGACGTCTACATGGGTGCGGATGGCGCCAATTCCCTGTGCTACGGCAAGATCGATGTAGCGCAGGGCACGCTCGGCCACGGCTTCGTGGGTGATGACCTGCTTGAGCTCGCCCCAAAGTGCTATGCCCTCGAGCAGGGTGCCGGAACGATTGAGACGTGGAATTCCCAGCGAAAGCGTGGCATCCATGTGAAAGTGCGAGTCGATAAAGGGCGGCGAGACGAGGTAGCCACGTGCGTCGATGGTTGCGGCTGCGGGTGCCGAAACTCCGGGGCCGATATCGGCAATTTTGCCGTTTGCACACAGTATGTTGGTTTCCCGGCTGCTATCCGGCAGCCTTGCATTGGTGACGAGAAGATCAAACAGCATGCTGGCAACACTCCCTCAGGGCCGCCTTGAATAGACCCAACTCGGGCCATACGCCACATGGGCGCGCCTTGACGGCGCGGCTTCTTGTCAATACCAGTCAGTTGACGAGCCGTAAGGATATCCGGGGTAGGAATCGGTGAGGATTTTGCTTTTGCAGGGGCCGTTCGGCGGCTTCTTCACCGTACTTGCGCGCGAACTCGCGGGACGCGGCCATGATGTCAAGAAAATCAACTTCAATGCCGGCGACCTGGCTTTTTCTACCGGATTCCAATCAATCAACTATCGGATGGGCCATCATCACTGGCGCGAGTGGTTGCGCAGTCTGATCGGCGACTGGCGCCCGGACGCGATCATTCTCTTCGGCGACCAGCGGCCGATCCATCGCGTTGCGGTGCAGGTGGCGCGGGCGCTTGATGTTCCCGTCTACTGTTTCGAGGAAGGCTATGTCCGGCCCGACTACGTGACTTTCGAGCTTAACGGCAACAACGCCAATTCGCCGGTTCCACGAAAAGCCGAGGCGTTTTCCGATCCTACTGAGCCGGAACCCGCGGAGGAATTGCCATCGCACTTCGACCGGGTTGCCAGGACGGCGATCCTATATTTTACCGCCAAGACGGCGGGGCGCTGGCTTTTTCCGAAATATGTGCATCACCGCCGCCGGCCACTCTTTCGCGAAGCTGCCTACTGGATCCGCTGCTACACGCGGCTTCTCAAACACAAGAGTGCCGATGAAGCCGTGCTTCAGGAATTGACCTCGGACAAGCCGCCCCCCTATTTCCTCGTGGCCTTGCAGGTTCACGACGATATGCAGCTGATCCGCCATGGCAGGCGCTGGCGCAATCCCGAATTCATCCGCGAAACGGCCACATCGTTTGCCAAGCATGCAGCCCCCGACGATCTCCTGGTTTTCAAGATACATCCGATGGACCGCGGGCATCGCGACTATGAACAGAAGGTCCTGGAAGTTGCCACCGCACTTGGCATCGAAAAGCGCACGCGCATCCTGCAATCGCGGCCGCTTGCGCCGCTGGTGCGGAGCGCCAAGGGGCTCGTCACCATCAACAGTACGTCGGGCATTGTTGCCATCCAGGGCGGTGTTCCGGTGATAGCGCTCGGGCGCGCCTTCTATGGAATTGCAGGACTTGCCGATGTGGAAGCTTCAATCGCCGACCTCGACAGATTCTGGACCAATCCCCTGATTCCCGACAAGGCCCTTTCCAAACGTTTCATCGCCTACCTCAAGCGGCATCACCTGATTGCCGGCAGTTTCTATTACCGGCCGACATGGGCGCAGATGGCGAAGGCTGTTCACGACAAGATAACCGGCGCACAATGAGGGGCGATGACAGGCAAGATTCTCATTCTGTCTCAAGGGCTATGGCGGCTGCGCCAAGAGGTTGCGTCTCTCACGGGGCTCGAGCCGGTGCGGAGTTTCGGGTTGCCGCAAAAAGCCGCGGCGATCGCCGGATGGGGGCATAAGCCGACAGCAGACCGGGCGCGCCGCATGGCCCGCAGCAGCGGCATTCCCTATATCGCCATCGAAGACGGCTTCCTGCGCTCGATCAAGCCCGGAAATGCGATGCGGCCGCTCGCCATGGCGATGGACCGGACCGGTATCTACTACGATGCGCGGCAGGCCAGCGATCTCGAATCCCAGATCGAAAGCGGAAGCACAACGGCTGAGGAAAGACTGCGCGGTGAAGCGGCGATGGCAACACTGCGCGGGCTTCGGCTGTCGAAGTATAATGCCGCGCCTGAGACCTTTCATCCGGGATTGGACCAATGCTCGCTGGTCATCGACCAGACGGTGGGCGATGCCTCCATCGCCGGCGGGCTCGCGAATGCAGCGTCGTTCGACCTTATGGTCGATGCGGCGCTGGGTGATGCCGATGGCGCGCAAGTTGTCCTGAAGCTGCACCCGGAGACCGTGACCGGTCAAAAGGGAGGATTTCTGTCACGCTATGCGGGTGATCCTCGGGTGACGGTCATCTCGACGCCGTGCAATCCATGGGACCTGCTGGCGCGGGCGCGCCGGGTCTACACGGTATCAAGCCAACTGGGTTTCGAGGCGCTGATGGCCGGGCGTGAAGTCCATTGCTTCGGTGCACCCTTCTACGCAGGCTGGGGCCTGACACAAGATCACGCCGCACTGCCGCGACGTGTGCGGCGCGCCAGCCTGGCGGAAATCTTTGTCGCTGCCTATCTCAGGTATTCGCACTATTTCGATGCCTGGACGCGAAATCCCATCGGGATCGAAACGGCAATCGACCAGCTTGCCTATCTCCGCGCGCTGTACCTCGGCAACACAACGCCACTGGTGTTTTATCGCATGCCGGGCTGGAAGCGGAAGCCGCTGGAAAGAATTTTCGACGGTCCGGTGGCAGAGCCGGTCATGACGCGGTCGCTTGATGAAGCCATCGGGAGGGCCCGGCAGACAGGCCGCGCCATAGCAGCATGGGGCAAGGACGCCAATGCGGTGAGGTCTGCTGTCAATGCGCAGGGATTGCGGCTCATCTCAGCCGAAGACGGCTTCCTGCGTTCGGCAGGACTGGGCGCTGCATTGACGCCATCGCTTTCCTTCAGCCTGGACAGCAAGGGCATCTATTACGATCCTTCGCATGAGAGCGATCTTGAGGATCTGCTTCAAACACACGATGTCAGTGATGCCGAGCTTGAGCGGGTCGCATGGCTGAAAGCCGAGATCGTGGCGAACAATCTCAGCAAATATAATTTGTCTTCGGGGGCTGCCATTCCAATGCTCCCTGAAACGCAGCGCAAGATCCTTGTCATTGGCCAGGTTGCCGATGACGAGGCGGTTCTGAAAAGTTCATCCAATCCAGCGCGCAACATCAACGAAGTGATCCTTGCGCGGGTTAGGGCCGAACATCCTGATGCCTTTGTCATCTACAAGCCGCATCCTGATGTGGAGCGGCTGGGGCGCTCCGGGAAAATCGAAGAAACGACGCTGGTCACACTTTGCAATGCGGTGTTCAGCGACGTGCCCATCGGTGCTGCACTTGACGCGGCGGATGAAGTGGCGGTGTTTACCTCGCTTGCCGGATTCGAGGCGCTCATTCGCGGCAAGGCGGTCCGGACTTTCGGCCGGCCGTTCTATGCTGGATGGGGACTCACGATCGATGCCCAAACGTTTCCGCGCCGCACCCGAGTCCGCAACATCGATGAACTGCTGGCCATCTCGCTCCTGGTCTATCCGCATTACTTCGATCCGGTATCGCAATTGCCGTGTCCGGCGGAAGTTGCCATCCTGAGACTGATGGAACTGAAGGACCGCAAGCCGACATTAAACGATGGACTGCGCGAGGCACTGGGCAGGGGCATCCTGCTCTACCGCCGGCTCAGAAACGCGAGCACCTGAACCCCCCGCCTTATTGTTGCAGCTATTGGAGCGATAAAGGGCGGCATGAGCAGAATGCAGGGAAAAATTGGCCTCGTTACTGGCGCTTCCGGGGGCATAGGCGAGGCCTTCGCACATATCCTGGCGCAGGATGGCTACTCGCTGGTTCTTGTGGCGCGGAGCGCAGATGGATTGAACCGGGTGCGCGGTGTGATAGCCGGCAAGCATTCAACGTCGGTCACCGTCATCCCACTGGACTTGTCGCAAGATGGTGCGACCCAGGTTTTGACAGACGAGCTCGCCGCCCGATCGATGTCGCCGGATGTGGTCATCAACAATGCCGGATTTGGTTTGGTCGGCAAGGCTGCGTTCCTGTCGCTCGACCAGCAACTCAACATGATCGATCTCAATGCCCGGGCGCTGACCGATCTCAGTCTGCGCTGCCTTCCGGCGATGCTGGAGCGCAAGAGCGGCGGCATCATCAATGTTGCCTCGGTCGCGGCATTTCTTCCCGGACCCAACATGGCCGTCTATTTTGCCACGAAGGCCTATGTCGTTTCGCTGAGCGATGCCTTGCACGAGGAAGTGCGCGGTAGCGGCGTTAACGTCATGTCCCTGTGCCCCGGTCCGGTCGAGACCGGCTTTCACGTCCGGGCCGGCATGAAGGATGCGCAGCGGCTTTCACCAATCAGGCTGCCGTCACCGGGAAGTGTCGCGGCCCAGGGTTGGGCCGGGTTTCTGGCCGGCGAGCGGCAGGTCATTCCAGGTCTTGCCAACAAGATTATGGCCTATGCCGCCAGGGGTGCTCCCCGGCGTGCGCTGCTACCCATGGCCAGCCGCGCCATGGCGCGCACAAAAGCTTGAGCAAATTGCAAGGCGCTGGCAATATTTCCCTGTTATTCTCCAGCGCAGTCATGACCGGCAAGATCCTCATCGTCGTCCATTCCGAAACCTCCACGCCCGGCCGCGTGGGCTACCTGTTGCGCCAGATGGGTTATGCCCTCGATATCCGCCGGCCGTGCCTTGGCGACCAATTGCCGGACACAATGGATCAGCATGCTGGGGCTGTGATCTTTGGCGGGCCGATGAGCGCCAATGACAGCGACGACTATATCCGCCGCGAGATTGACTGGATCGGTGTGCCGCTCGCCGCGAAAGCGCCGTTTCTGGGTATATGCCTGGGGGCGCAGATGCTGTCCAAGCATCTGGGCGGCGATGTTGCGCCGCATCCCGATGGGCTGGTCGAGATCGGTTATTACGGCATCAAAGCCGAAACGGACGCACAGCATTTAGGCCCATGGCCTGAGGTGGTCTACCACTGGCACCGCGAAGGTTTCACGGTGCCCGGCGGCTGCAAGCGGCTGGCCACCGGCGATACATTTGAAAATCAGGCCTACAGTTTTGGCGAGCGGGCCTTTGGGCTGCAGTTCCACCCGGAGGTCACGCGGCTGACCATGCATCGCTGGACGGTTTCCGGCGCCCATCGTTTTGTCCTGAAGGGGGCAAAGCTTGGCCATGAGCATCTCCATGATCAGCTGATTCACGACGCTCCCGTGCATAGCTGGCTGCAGCGTTTTCTCAAGACATGGATCGAAAGCAAGTCCGCTCCCGTTGCCAAAGCTGCCTGATCGGTCATTCGTGCACAGCGCCGTTACCGATCATTAACACAAATACCCCTGTAAGCCTTTGAAAATAAACAGTTTGGAAACACTGTTGCGAGATAGTCGATGCATTCCACCGGGGCGTTGCGTTCGCCCGGGGACTGCACTGGGATCAGGTATTGCGTACCCGGCGCCAAGAGTAAGCGGGGGGTCTCTCGGGGGGCTCCCCGTTTCTTCGTCGCGGCAGTCCGCCTCAATTGATTTTTTCGGTCCGCGCGAAGTCAAAGACGGTAAAATTGCCGGTCCCATGCATGTGATGGGTCCCCACGATATCCGGGAAAAAATCCGGATTTACTTCCATGACTGGCTCCTCGGCGTAGCCGCCGGCATCAAGGCGGGTGATCTTGGCGACGGAAAAAGCGGCGCCATACCGGTTGAATCCCTGGCGCTGCCTTACCCGGTACATGGCGCCATCACGTCCCTTCAATATCCCCGCATTCCTGCCATCGAGCGCGCTGTTGATGACGGGGAGCGACGATATACGCTTCCAGTCCGTTGAACGGAGCTGGTCCGACCACAGAACATGCAATTGCGAAAGGTGGTCCTCGGAACCAAACTGGTTGATGTTGGTCAGCATGAACCACTTGTCCTGCTGTTTGATCAGCATGGTGTCGGCCGCCGAGACGCCCTTTATTAGTTCCATGTCGAGCGTCCACTTGTGCGGAAACTCCTCGCAGCGGTAAAGCCTGATGGCGCCGCTCTCGCTGGTTTCCGGGAGCATGAAGATTTCACCCGCTTCCTCGAAGACCAGCGGAAAGGACAGGTGAAACGGTTCGAGCAGAACATTCTCGACGATGCGATGGCTGTCATCCGGTTCGACAACAATGCAGGACACCCCGCCAAGTCCCCGCCGATCGTCATAGTCTTCCACGAAGATGTAGTGCCTGCCTTCTCTCTCGAAGACGAATGGATCGGCGAGAAATCGCTTCGGCGGATTGGCAATGATTTTTCCCGTGGCAAGCGAAGCCTCGGACCAATGCTTGCGCAGGTACGCAACCGACCAGCGCGTGTCCTGGTGCAGCAGCCTCTTCTGTATGAACAGCTTGGAGAGGAGTGCTGCCGTTCTCAGCGCGTAGCTCGCCGTCTGCCATATCCCGGGATATTTGTAGATCCTCCCGGTGAAGGAATGCTTTTCCTCCGGCCGTACCGACGGGTCGCCAGCGAGGTGCAGCTTCACGACATAGGCCAGGAATGGGTTGCTCTCCCGATACAGGTTCGCGACGTTCTCGGTATGGGTCCGCTTGGTCACGACCTCGCCACGATAGAGAACGGTGCCTCCATCGAGTTCCTCACTGAGTATCTGGATAACAAATCCGGTGACGGGCTTTCGCAGATAGACTTCCCAAAAGCCCGGCGGAAGACCGCGGTTCCAGCGATTGTCGCCGTGATGGAACGAGACGATGCCGAGGCGCGCAACCGAGAGCACGTCACCGCGGTAAATCGCTCCCGTATTGCCGCGCACGATGATGTCGAGGCCGGCATCGGCAATCTTCCCGTGGTCGGATGGGCCGTAACGGCAAACCAGGCCGCTCCTGGAAAATTCCGGCGACACATCGATGCGGGAGGCGAACATGTCCGGGTCCACGGAGTTCCTGGCAAAGTGGTCTCTTATTCCCTTGTACAACACTGAGAATGCGCGGGACTCGATTTCCCGGTAAAGCGCGAAAACAGCCATGCTGATGAAGCGCATGAGGCCCGCCTGCCGGAATTTCCGGCGAAGTTTCGCCAATAATCCGGACGTCTCGCCGGCCGCGCCTTCCTGGATCAGTACCAGGTCAATCGCCGGTTCTGCTGCCAAGCTTTTGATGGTGTCATACAGATATGCTGAGCAGCCGGGTCCATTCATCAGGATCCCGACCTTGAACTTCTTCATTTCCCCAATCCGCAAGAATAGATTTCAGATCAATGCTTCGCCCAGGCTGGATAATCACTAACGCAGAATGGTGCCAATACAAAGCGTTGTGGAGTGAACGGTTAACCGCTGGTGCTCTTCAGCAGGGTCTTCAGAAATGGCAGGGGATCGGAGAAGCTCAATACCGGGAAGATCTGGGCATGCATCAAGCTGGCGATCCAGCCGAGGAAACTCAATTCACCCAGTTTGTGAAGTTCACGGAACGAGCGGTAGTCCCTGACCGGATACCACATGCGCAGGAGTTGCCGGTACATGCCGAATTCCGGCACTGGCTGGCCCGTCAGGTAGCAGTAGATGAGCAGGTCGCTCGGTGCCCCGGCGCGCACGAAAAGCTCATGGGTGGCAACGAAGCGCGCATTCGATTCGATGATCTTGTATTGTCCGTCACGCGGGTCACGCTTGAACTCGACATTGCCGATGCCGCAGAAGCCAATGCCTGTGAAGAACTTCTGGCCAAGCTCGGCCACTTCCGGAAGCCACTCGGTCTTGTGGTAGCAGCCGCTGCCACGGTTCTTGGGATAGCGCCTGAAAACACTCTTGGTAAAATCGAAAAGCCGGTTGCCGGCAGAATCGATGAAGGTGTTGTAGCTGGTGAGCAGGCTGTCGGGTCCGGGGATCATCTCCACCACCATGACATCCATGTTCTGCTCATGCGACAGGCGGATTTTTTCCTTCAGTTCATCGAAACTGCTTTCGATGATGAAGAGCTTGCGTCCGAACACTTTGCTGAAGCTGTGGGTATCGATCGGCTTGACCATGACCGGATAGTGAATATCGCCGCGGATCTTCTCGATATCGGCGAGATTGGAAATGCTCCAGTAGTTTGGCGCGGGAACGCCAGCCCGGCGCGCAAGCTCGAGGGTTTTCTGCTTGTCGAGCAGGGCGAGTTGCAGGTCCGGGTCGGAATCAACGATCAGATAGTGCTGGCGCAAGGCATCGCGATGTTCGGCGACAAACACCAGTGCCGGATCATTGCAGGCGAAGATCACCTGTCCGTGGAAGCGGCTGCTGTCCGGGCCAAGAAGCAGTTCCTCCCAATACTCGGATACCGGGGTGCCGTCAGGAACCGGATAGGATTCCGCACAGAAGCGCGATTGCATTGCCCATGATCCCGGCACATTGCTGACCCTCATGGTCACGCCACGGCGTCCGAGGTTGCGGGTCACCGCCAAAGCGTTTTCCCGTCCACCAAGCAGCATGACGGGTGTCGCGGAATTGATGCTCATGACGCCGTTTTTGTCCTGGAATGCGCTGTGCCGGGCGATCCTTGCCGGCGCTGCGGAGCTCTGACGCAGCGAGCTACTTTTCGATGATGCAATTGTCGGCATTCAACTGTTCATCGACCCAATCATTGGAGAACACTCCGCGTTTGACATCCTCAACGTATTTTTCCATCCGTTCCTTGTGGATTTTCAGGCGCCCAAGCACTTCCGCGGCGAATTCCTGGTGAACGACAACCACGCCGTTGTGATCGGCCACGATGATGTCACCCGGCTTCACGACAATGCCGCCGCAGCTTATCGGGTAATTCAGTTCTCCCGGTCCGCGGTGCAGCGGGCCAAACGGCGTAATTCCCCTCGCGAATACGGGCAGGCCCGCTTCCTGAAGGCCGGGAAGATCGCGAACCAGGCCGTCGACGATGAAGCCTGCAATGCCGCGATGGCGCGCCTTGTTGGTCACGAGGTCGCCAAGCACGGCGTTCCGCTGGCTGCCGCTGGTATCGATGACCACGACATCGCCCGGCTTTGCCGCATCGAGCGACTTGTGCACCATGAGATTGTCGCCGGGAAACACCTTCACGGTGCAAGCGGGACCTACGAGCGGCGTATTGTTGACGACGTTGTGAATGCCGGAGCTCATCGTATACATGCGGTTCAGCATGTCGGAGATATCGGGCGATTCAAATTGACGGTACTGCTCGATCAGGCTGGCGGGCGGTCTGTCGATGTTCATGCGGACGCGGAAGCCGGGGCCCGGCACCATTTCCGCGGATTTGGGTTTACTGGCCATGTTTGGGTCCCATCGCTTGTTTGCCTTTCGGGTCAGTGGGCATTGACGGCATGCCGGAGGAATGATTTGCGCCCCGTGACTTGGCGATCATCCTTTTCAGGATGCCGAGTTCCATATCGACAGCGCGCTCAAGTGAAAGATTGTTGATGACGAATTCGCGGGCATTGTGGCCAATGCGGGGGTCCATCTCGTCAAGCGCCTGGGCAAGTGCCGCAGAAATGGCGTCAGCATCGTAGCCCTTGGCCATATATCCGGTTTCGCCATGGAAGATCAGTTCGGATGCGCCATCGGTAGGCGTTGCGACGCAGATCAATCCGGAAGCCATGGCTTCTATCATCGCCTTGGGCATGCCCTCTCTTGTCGAGCATAGCATGAAGATCGAATGATCGTGGTGAATGCGGAGCAGTTCCTCGTTGAGGACGGATCCCTTGAACTCGATCCTGGCGCCAAGGTCTGAGGCAAGCTGGCGCAGTTCGGCTTCCAGATCGCCCTGGCCATAGTAGAGATGCAGCGTCACGTTGTTGCGCGCGCACGCCGCGATGATGTTGTGGATGTTCTTGACCTTCTCCAGGCGGCCGACAAACAGCACAGGCCGCGCGCGGTCGTAGATCTCGATGGGCTTCGTCAACGCCAGGTCGACGAAATTCGGCACCACGGTGATGTTGGCGGGATTGCCCATGGCGCCATAATACGCCTTCATGATCTGCGAGGTCACCGCGACATGATCGGCAAAGCGCAAAAGCAGGCGCTCGACGGTGCGGGCGAGTGCCAGATTGAGTTTCTTGCGCTCGGTCTGGAACCTGACGGACAAGGGGTAACCTAGGCGGAACAGCAAAGGCTTTCGATAGAGAACCTTGGCAATCAATGCTGACCAGGACCCGGTCACCTGCTGGGTGCGATAGGCGTCCGCCTTTCGCAGCTCGGCGCCATGAATGATCGGCCCGATTAGCGAATAGACGATGTGGCCAAGTTTGGAATCCAGCCAGGCTGGCGGCGACAGGACATGAAAACTGCGTGGTAGAGTTCCTTCGTCCTGCAGCTCGCGGAGCGCTTCGCCATCCCGGTACCCATAGGTGAAAATATAGAGCTCTTCGAGTTCCCGGCGGTCCATGAACCTCACGTATTGGATGAGATTGCGGACGAGTAGGCCAATGCGGCGCTCCTTTTCGAAGGTCGTGTACAATTCGGCAAAAAGGACCAGTCGTCTCATGCGGTTCGGACTCGCTTCGAAAGTGCCAGTGTTATGACCAGTGTGATCAAGTCACGGAGTGGATATGACGCGGCGCTCAGGAGGAGCGCATATTTTCCTCCGTATTTCAGGGCAAGCAAAAGATAGGCCAGCGTCACAAGGGTTGATAAAAATGATGTCATTGTTGGGACGCTGAGTTTCGCGTCCTTGTGATAGACCGACGAATAATACACGACGACAGAGATGAAGTAGATGCCTAGCCCGGCAATGATGATGGCGGCCATCGGGTAGGCCTCGGCGTATTCCGTGCCCAGCACGTTGACAAAGTAATAGTAGAGCGGCCAGGCGGCCAGAACACCAACTACAGTGAGAGTCAGGAATATCGTTATCAGCAGCCGCCAGCTGAACCTGTCCTTGACCAGGAGCGGGAAGTACACCGTCATGGTGGGCTTTATGACGATTGAGATGAGCCTGCCCGTCGATATGCCGATGGTGTAAAGGGCGAGTTTTTCGAGGCCCAGAAAGTATGAAACCAGCAATTTGTCGGCGTGCTCCAGCACCAGCGGGAACAGGCCGGCCAGGCTCAATTGCAGGGTTTCGCGTCGAAGCAGGGGCGCTTCCTTGCTGGACGGCTCGAAAGTTTCGTTCTGAAGGATGAGGAAGCTGGAATTGATGGCGGCCAGCCAGACGTAGTAGACGACGACAAAAACCAGAATGGTTACCGACCAAAGACCGGCGAGCAAAGCCAGACCGGTCAGGATCGAATATTTGATTACGCTGTAGAGCGCCAGCATGCGGAAGTTCTTCCGCGATTGCACCACTTGCGCATAAAGATCGGTCGGAAAAGTCAGGGGGAGGAGTATCGAAGCGGCGAGGATGCCGATCCAGATATCTTCACCGCGCTGGTAAAATACATAGGCGGTAATCACGCCAGCGATGGTGCCAAGCAGGGCAAACTGCATGCGGCTGGCAACGAGTGGACGCACCACGCCGGGCTTTCCCATGACGAGATGACGAATGACCACCTTGTCGGCTTCGTTCAGCGTGAACAGTGTCAACAGGCCCACGATCGACATCAGCAATCTGAATTCGCCGCCTTCCGAAAGCCCGTAATACTGCGAGAGCAAAATGATGATGACGTAGTTGGAAAGACCGGCGCAAAGCGAAGCAACCACAGCCCAGGGGGCGTGTTGCAGGGTGTAGATAATGAACTGTTTTATCTGCATGCGGGTCGTTTCAGGAGGCAACAGGCTTGTCGGTAACATGCTTGCATGCAAGCAGATAGACCAAGGCGAGGTTGTACCCGGTATCCCTGTGGTTCTTTTGATTTATGGATAATTTAAATGGATTTGGGCGGCGTTTGATGGGGCTTCCCCATCAAATTCCGTTCACTGATTAGGCCGGTTTTGCAGCCCGGAGGTATCGATCACCGGCACTGCCTGCAAGGCTGGCGCTGGATGATAGGAATGCCCATGCGCGTCGACAGACGGGCTGGCGGTCCGGGTTCTGCCCGGCAGCGGGGTCAGCACCTTTTCATAGACGCGCTCGGTTTCGGCCACGACTTCCGGCCAGCCGACAAAATTGCCGCGATCGACGACAAAGTCTTCCGGCTTGATGAGAGCTTCTGCGATCTTGGCAACAAGTGCCGCCGCGTCGCCCTGGCGGAAATAGCAGGCGCTGTTGAGGGACATTTCGCGGTTTGCCGGAATGTCGCTGACGATCAGCGGGCTGCCGAAGGAAATCGCCTCAAGGATCGAATTGGACAATCCTTCGTGAGCAGACGCGCTAACGTAAGCGGCACATTTGCTGTAGAGGATCGGCAGGAGCTCGCGGTCAAGGCGGCCGAGAAAACGGGTATTGCTGCCTGCCGAAGCTTTCAACTGTTCGTGGTAGCCGGTACCGTCAGGGCCACCGACCATGACCAGCACGACGTCCGGGGTAGCGATGAAGCTCTGCATCGCCCTGATCATTTCGGCATAGCCCTTGTCGATGGTAAGGCGGCCGACAGACAGGATGTAGCGCTTGCCCTCGAGGCCTAGGCCTTCAAAATACTTTTTCGAAGCCTCGGAAATGTTCACGGCATCGGTGCCGTTGGGAATAACCGTGATGGCCTTGAGACCGTAGCGGGTCGACAGATCGCGCTGGTATTTGCGCGAAACGGCAATGACATGGTCGGCCAGGCGCAGTTGACGCTCGCACATCTTGAAGCCGAGGCGGCCCACCATTCCCCATTTGGCGTGCTCATAATCGGCAGAGCCGTAGCGCATCACCACTTTCATGCCGAAGATCTTGTAAAGAAAGAGGAAAATGCCCGAATTCAAGCCCTGGAGATGAACCAGTTTGGGGCGGTTGAAAAGGGCGTAGAGGAAGCAGATGAAGTGATAAACAAACTTTTCGGTATTGGCGATGTTGACGGTGGGAATGCCGATGAGCTTCACGCCACGATGCTGGGTGCTGGCGATAAACTGCCGCGTGCCCAGAAGGGTGACGTCGTAGCCCATTTCAGCGAACTGGCAGAACACGTTTTCAGCGTGTTTTTCCGCGCCGCCTTCGACCCCGGGGATACCCCGCGCGCCGACAACCAATATATCTGACATTCTTCACACCCCCGTGTGCGCCGTTAGGGCTTGGTTAACAAAACCCTAATAGGAATTACGGTCAGGGCACCCGCAAGTCAACATGCGCGTGGCGTTATTGTTAATTTGTGGCACAGTGAATCTTTGAATTAAGGTTAGTAACAGGGTAATTAGCACGCAAGCAACTGTGCCAAAACCGGACCGCTTTAACGTTAATATTAACTGTTCGTTGTCTGTTCACCGTGGTTATTCAATTTGACGCAATAATGGCCTTGCGTGATTCGAATTAGCCGCTAATATTCAAACTGCATTGGGATCCAAGGCCAAGCTTTGCTGCTTCATTGTTTGGCCTCTTCGGGTTGGGACGGACGAATGACCACAACGGACCGCGATGCGCGTGGGACGACTTCTCACGGCAATCATCTGCGTCGTTATCGCAGTGGAGCCGGAACAACGCGCTCGCCATTTTTTGTATCTATTTCAAAGCCTACGCAGGCTGGCGGCGTAAAACGCGTAGTACATGGGAGTGGCAACGTTCCAGGCTTCACGTATAATATCGCGGGCCGGGTTGTCGGGCGTGCTGCCTTGCCAGCAAACCGCAGTAGCTGGTGGACCAGATTCGGCAAGCGCAGTTTTGACTTTTGCTTTGCCAGTATTGCTTTGATTTTACTTGCTCCTGTTCTGCTGTTGATCGCCGCACTGGTCAAGTATTCAAGCCCCGGGCCGGTCTTTTTCAGACAGATGCGGCATGGCCGAGACTGCCAATTGTTCTCAATTTACAAGTTCAGGACCATGGTAGTCAGTGATTCGGCTGGCGGTATTGTTAACCAGACCAAGGAACAGGACGACCGGGTGTTCCGTATTGGCGCATTCCTGCGGCGCACCAGCCTTGACGAGCTGCCGCAGCTTCTCAACGTCCTCAATGGCGACATGTCGATCGTTGGACCACGTCCGCATGCACCGCTGACGGCGATCGGCGATACGTTTTTCGAGACGCTGGCAACGTCCGACCCCTATCGCAGCCGTTATGACGTCCGGCCAGGAATCACCGGGCTGGCGCAGGTTTCAGGCTGCCGCGGCGCCATGTGGTCGCGCGAAACGGCTATCAAGCGGCTGGAAAACGATGTGCGTTATGTGGCGCAACAGAACCTGCTGCTCGACGTGAAAATCATCGTCCAGACCTTCGTCAAGGAATTCCTGACAGGCAAGGCCCACTGATCAGGCGATGGCGTAGGCTCCTGCGGCGACAACCAGTGTTACCGATCCAAACACCAAAACATTCTTGAGAACCAGGTCGAGCCCGGTCTCAAATCCATCCCTGTTGATGCACGTCAATGCATGAATCGCTGAGCGCAATTCATGTTTGGCCACGCCAGATCCCTGTGGGGTCGTAATGCTCCTCAGCAAAGTCTCTCTCCCTCTTCGCTGCATTGCTGCTTTTACAAGGTAGCTGTGCCTTATCTTGATCCCTGAGCTCTGGCGGCCGGCGGATTATGGACTCCACCGTGACGGGTAAGCTTCTTCGCACCTCAACGTAACAAGTCTATTCCACCGCAGTTCAGATCGCCAATCCTGGCAGAAGACACACTTAAATTTGGTTTAAGCGGCTAAACGACCGGATTTTCAGGCTCCCCACCCTCGCTTTTTTAATTGTGGGAGCACTATCTGTCATTTTCGTGGCCAAGACAAACAGAAGTATCGTCGTCGCCGGATTCATTTCATCCGGCAGCCGCAGACCATCAACCCAGCCGTTCTGCAAGACTATTTGAGTGCTGCGCGCAATTCTTCTGCCGTGGTGCTGCATTGCGGCGTCTGGGGGCCGCCCACCTCAAAATGACGGAGGCACAGCCAGGCGGCGAGCCTCGTAATTCCGGTCTTGCCCGCCATTGCCAATGGATTTGCAGGGAGTGCCGGCGGCGCTTCCGTGCTCGCCTGGACGATATCGCCGCCCACTTCGCGCGGGCTGTCTATCACCTTGCCGTCGCCGCGCTCGACACTCGATACGATGCGGGCGTCGGTGGTGCCGCGCTCGGCGGGACGCGCGCCGGCATAACGGCTGACATGGGACCAGACGTCCTGGGCGGGTATAACCTTCCATGACGCCGCAGTTGTCACCGGCTCGGGACTCAGCGGCTGGGAGAAGGATTGCGTTCCCGCCTTGATGCGGCCATCGCAGCAATGATTGTCCGCCGCATAGATTTCAGCACCGGGCGAACTCTTGGCCAGCTTTCCCTGAATCTGAAATGGCGACATGGCCTCGTCGGTATCAGGTCCCTTCATCGTGACATTGCCGATCAGGGAAGCCCTGGTGCCTGCCCCTTCATAGACATGCACCGAATTGCGGCCAGGGTTGTAAATGAAATTGTTGGCTATGAAAGCGCTGGCGCCGCCGCCGACGACAGGATTACGCCGGAGATTGCTGACGAAGAAATTGCCGGTGACCTCGACGGCCGCGACACCACCGCCGATCAGAAGCCCCATGGAATGCACGCCCTTTTCGTGACCGCCATTGCGCAGCGCCTCGGCAATCAGCGAATTGCGGATGGTCACACGGGAAAGCTCCTTGCCCCAAAGCCCAATTCCCTCATCCACCGACCAGCTGGCGCTGACGTTCTCAATCAGGACGTCGGTGGTAGGCGTATCGCAGTCATCGCAGGAAAAAATGGTAATGCCGTCACGCTCGTCAGCCTTCTCCGCCATGGTCTCGCTCCATGGCCGCACGGAGACGTGCTGTACGACGACATTGCTCGCCCTCACCTTGAGTGAGTGGCCATGCAGGGTAATTCCCGGGTTTGGCGCCGTCTGGCCGGCGACGGTCACATCCGGCTTCTCAATGCGAAGGTCGGATTTGAGCTCGATCGCCCCGCCAACGTCAAAAACGATGACCCGTGGCCCATCGACCCGCAAAGCGCTGCGCAGCGATCCGGGGCCGCCGTCCGAAAGATTGGTCACATGGATGATTTTCGTTTTTGGCAGCAGGCCGCCCATGGTCATGGTGCCGGCTTCAATGCGCGACGTTCCAGCCTTGCTGGATTTGCCGATCATGATGCCCGCTGCTGCCGTCATGAGCAGGGCAGTCGAGAGCGCCCACACTCCTGAATGTTTGAGAAACTTGCGGGAAGCGGGAACTGTCATTTTCATGCTCTTCGGTACGCGTTACGCCAGGCACATCTACTCAAGTATCAAACGCTCTTAGGCGCGCATGGTTCAATGGCCATGACGCACGCCTTGATGCCGCATCAGTTCGAAATCGCCGCGGTACCGGCCGGCGCCGTGGGCACAGCCGATATGACCTTCAGCACGTCGCCCGGCGCCAGCAGGGTGTTTTCGTCGGCCGTCAGAGACGTGGCCACGCCATTGGTGCTGAGCCGCACGATTTCAAAGGAAACGGCCATTTCATTGACATCCTCGGTGCTCTCGGCAGCGGTCGGCAGATTGGAGCCGGCAGGCAACAGCTTTGCCTGGTTGTCGATGCGGGCCTTCAGCGTGGCGATTTCCGATTCAGTTTCGACAAGCGATTGCGCGACTTCAGCCTGGCGCTGGGTCTTCAGGTTCGATGCCTGCTTGTCGAGATCGTTCAGTTCGCGGCGCGAGCGGGCAATGCTGAGGTCGGATGCTCTGGTTTCGCGCTGCATGTCGGATACCTGGCGCTGCACGGTGAGCACTTCCAGCCGCCGGGTCAGTCCCTTGTCGCGAAGGCTGGTGAGGTTATCGAGTTCCTTTTGCATGGCAGGAACCGATTGGCTGACTTCAGCCGCGTAGTTCTTGGCGCTTTCCATTTCCTGCAGCACGATGCTCTTCTGGGCGGAAGTGACCTCGAGGCTGTTGTTCAGCGTCTGCCAGCGGGCGGTGAAAATCTCGCGTTCCCGTTCCAGCAAACCTTGCTTCCCTGCGGCGGTCAGGGTGGCGATAAGATCCTCGGGAAACTCGACCGTGGCCGAGTCGGTCTGCTCGGCGAGCAGGCGATGGCGCCGCGCCTGGGCCGACCAGTACTGGAGGGTCGCCACGTCAAAGCGCTCCTGGCGGTCAATCAGATCGGCCGGATTGTTCGACTGGGCGCTTCGGCGGTAAAGCGGGTTGCCTACGCCTCCCGAAAGGGCAAGGGCCTGCAGTACGGTGGTGCGTGCCACGTAGGGAAATTTTCCGGGATTATTGACGAGGCCGACAACAAAGATCGGCCGGTACTCGCTGACGCTGGCGGTGACGCGGATGCTCGAAATGTCTGAAAGCTTGGTCAATTTATCGACGATCGACGTCTCGATTTCCTCGAGCGTGAGGCCTGCCGCCTGGATGCGGCCAATGGCGGGCAAGGTCACCTGGCCATTGTCGTCGACGCGGGTTTCAGCCGAATGCTCGGGCGAGAGAAAGACATCGATTTTCAGGGCGTCGCCGCTCATCACGCGGTAATTGTCAGCGATTGCGGCCGGGGCAAAGGCCAATGCGGCAATCGGCAGGGCCAGAAGCGCCACCCTGGCCCTTTGACGCCATAGCGAAACGGTGTTGCCTCGAGATGCGATAGACCTGGTTGTCATAACTTCACTCCGATCACGCTCTGAAGAGCCGGACCACCTGAAACGCCTGGTACTCACCGCACCAGATAATTTAGCCCAGAAAAGGGCGGGGGCCAAGCTATTGAACAGGCAAATCGATCGCGTGACCGTGGAAAATCTGTCTGTGCTTAACGCGGGTTGGACTCACGTCCAGCGGCGCTGCGGAGCGAAGACGGTTGGCTGGTAGGGCTGGGCCGTGGCGCCGAAGCTGAAGCCCTGCCGCTCGAAGATGTCCATCATGATTCCGAAGGAAAACCAGAAGAAGTAGTCGCCGATGAACATGCCGTTGTTGTGCACCACAATGTGGACGATGTAGGCGGAGAGATAGAGCGAGGCCATGAACACGTAACGCGGGTCGTAAAACAGGGCGATGATGGCGACGGCAACGCCCGCCAGGCCATACATGAGGAAGAAGTTGAGATAGGCATTGTGCAATCCAAGGCGGAATACCCCGTCGGCATTGACGAAATCCGAGAGATGCTCCCAATAGAGCCAGGCGAAGCCTGCCGGATTAAAATCCCAACCAAAGCCAAGCGGGTTATCAATCGCCAGCCGGACGCCAAAATTGAACAGGACGATGCGCCCCAGGGCCGAGGCATCCTCCGTGTCGGCAACACGCGAACCGGTGGCTTCGGCGTAGAGATAGAAGGCCGCACCCGCGGCGGCGATGAGGCCGACCTGAAGGATGGCGCGTGGCGTGCCACGGCGGAGTTCCATGATCATTTCGCTGGCGACGATTCCGAGCAGCACCGAGCGCGTGCCATTGGCCAGCGTGGCAACAGCCACCAGGAAGACACTGCCGTAGTAGGTGAAGAACCGTAGATAGTGGAATCGGTAGAGAACGTTCAGCGCCAGATAGGTGCAAGTCATATGGTAGGAGAAGACGATCGGCGACAGCGACAGGCCGAGGGCCCGCTCGCGGCTTCGCACGTAAGTCTGGATGGCAGACGGTTCATGCTGCAAGTCGCTGGTCATTTCGCGCAGGCGCCAGCCGATTTCAACATCAAAGAACTGCAGCAGCGCCACAAAGCCGGTCAGTGCGGCGCCAGCGAAGGTCAGCATGGCCACCGGCCAGACGCCGATCAAGCGGATCAATTGCAGCACGCAGAAGAGAATGAGATAGGGCTGGACGATATTCGATGTCAGTCCCTCGAACGTGCTGCCAATGCTGCGCTCGCTATAGTAGGTCAGCACGATGCCAATGACGCCAAGTGCAGCGAAGGCACCGGTAATTGCGACGTGCCTTCTGAGAAAGTCACGCGCCTCGCGGGGATAAGCGAAGACGATCAAACCCGAGAGAAAGAGTAATACGACGGTGCGCAGCGGGAGGCCGACCGACAGCTTGGTCAGGGCGGTGTAGAGCATCACCACCATGAGATAGAGTGCTGCCAGCAGGATGTTCAAGAACTGATCTCCACAACCGGTTTCCTCAATTGTGCCGTCAGCTCACATGATTGAGGACAACGCCCGCGAGCTTGTTTTCGAGATCGGGTGCGAGATCCTTGATGGCCGCGACATCCTCGACAGTCGTGGTACGCGCGTCGACGACCATGATGACGATATCGGCCATGCCAATCAGCGCGCGGGTTTCGACATTCTTCAGGAGGCCCGCGGTATCGAGGATGACAAGATCGTACTCGCGGCCGATGGCCTTGACGAATTTGGTCATCGCTTGCGACATCAGCATTTCAATATTGCCGAGCGTGTTTTCCTCACGTGGTGCGGTGCAGATGGAAAATGCACAACTGGGTGGATCGATGAGGGCGCCTGCAGGGGTGAGCGAGCCATCAATGACTTGCGCGAAGGAATGCGGAGAGTCGGGCGCAAAGCGGCTGGACAGGGTGCGCTGATGCGTGTCGCAGTCGATGAGCGCGGTCTTCTGATGGGTGATCGCGGCGGCATACTGCGCGAGGGCAGAGGCGATGGTTGATTTGCCGTCGCCATCGTTGACTGAAATCACCGCGATGACGCGCTGTCCGCTGCTTCTGATTTCCGCCAGGAAGCGGTGAATCAACAATATACCCTGGACGAACTGCGAATTGGGATGGGTGCCGAGGAGGGTGAAGGGATCGCTGTTCTTGCTGCTCAATTGCCGGAGCGACGCGATGTGCGGTACGCCAAGGCTGCCCTGCACCTGCGAGGGGGTGCGCAGAACCGTCGAGATGTGGTTGCGGATCAAGGCGAAGGTGACGCCGATGCCGAGTCCAGCCAAGAGGCCGCCGGCCAGCACAAGCGGAAAGTTGGGGCTTGATGGCCCCTGCGGAACGCCGGCGCTGTCCAGCATCTGGATATCGAGCATTGAATAGTTGCGCTCCATTTCGAGCTGCTTGACGCGCGCCACCATGGCCAAATAATTGTCGCGGGTGGTCTGGGTTTCCTTTTGCAGCTCGGTATAGGTATTCATCACCGTGCTCTTGGCGGCGAACGCCTGCTTCAGCACATTGAACTTTGCTTCCAGCAGTTCCACCTGATTGCGCGCCACTTCGTGATTGCGCCGGGCATCGCCCAGCTTGCCGATCGTCGTGATGCCGGTGGTATCCTTGGATTGGGCCTCCCACTGCTGCAGGTCGGCGAGCAGCCGGGTTTCCTCTGCGCGGGCAATGGTGAGCTGCGAAGAAGTTTCGGCGACCTCGCGTTCGTCAAGCGTGGCGCCGCCAGCTGAGACAAGGTTGTTGTCGTTGCTCAGCTTCTGCAGCCGGGTTTCGCCGTCGGTGATATCTTTGCGGGCCTGGGCAATACGGGCGGACAGCGTTGCAATGGCGCGCTTGGAAGCTTGCTGCTCGGTGCGTTCACGGTCGGCAAGGTATTCTTCCACAACGGCGTTGGCGCCCCTGGCGGCGATTTCCGGATCGCGATCGCTGAACTGGATGAGCAGGATCAGCGTGAGGCCCTTGCGGCGGACGTCGAGGTTCTGCTGAAACTTGGCGACGGATGCGAGCATGGCGTCTTCGCGCTCGGCGGCATCCGCTGCGTTGCCGGCTGCCGTTACCGCGGGAGCCTTGGGTGCTTCTGCAGGAGTTTCCGGCGCAACCGCATCGTCCTGATGCTGATAGTCAATCTTTTCGATGACGCGGCGCAGGATGCGGCTGGCCCGCATGATTTCGACCTGGCTGTCAATGACCGGGCCCATCATGAAGCGGGTCGTATCGGAGTTCATCGACTGTGCCTCGCCAGTCAGCGGGCGGTTGATGTCGATGAGGATCTGGGCGGTGGCGGTGTAGGTCTTGGGGGTGATCAGCAGATAGAGGGCGGCCAGAATGAGAGCCGCGGCGACCGCTGCCATGACGTGATTGCGTTCGCGCCACAGCGACGAGATGAGTTCGCGCACGTCCATGAAGGGGCGCTGATAGTTCATGTCCGGACCGAATCCGGCCGGCATGCCCATCGCCTCGGCAAGCGCCGCTCTCTTGTTCTTGGGACCCACTCTTGAAACTCCGGGAATCAAATTCATCTGATCAAATACAGTTTGCAGGCGGCTTCTAACGATATTTGGCGCATGAAGCCAGTGCCGCCAGCGGCCGCTGCCTCATGCGCGAATCATTGCACGTATCGGTGGCTTGCGCCTGTTACAGCTAAAGGCTCCAGTAGAGGATGTCACTGCGGACCGACCTGGGGTCGAGTGCGGATTTGACGTCGATCAGCACGCCACCGTCGCGAATCCGGCCCGTGAGGCCGTCGGCCATGGCGAGATACTGGTGATGGTTGACGGCGAGGATCAAGGCATCGAGGCCGTTGAATTCCTCGAGATTGGACAGCGTGATGCCATATTCCTCATGGGCTTCGTGGGCCCCGGCAAAGGGATCGTGGATCATTGACTTGACGCCGAAATCGGCCAGTTCATTGATGATGTCGGGAACCTTGGAATTGCGCAGGTCGGGCACGTTTTCCTTGAAGGTGAGGCCAAGCACGCCGACCCTGGCGCCGCGCACCGAGGAACCGGCTTCGATCAGCATCTTGACGGCCTTGCGGGCGATAATGCGGCCCATGTCATCGTTGATGCGGCGGCCGGCAAGAATGACCTGGGGATAGTAGCCCAATGCCTCCGCTGCGGTGGTGAGATAGTAGGGATCGACGCCGATGCAGTGGCCGCCCACCAGGCCTGGCGAGAATTTCAGGAAGTTCCATTTGGTGCCGGCGGCATCGAGGACATCCTTGGTGCGGATGTTCATCCGGTCGAGAATCAGCGACAGTTCGTTCATTAGGGCGATGTTGAGATCGCGCTGGGTGTTTTCGAGGACCTTGGCGGCTTCCGCCACCTTGATGCTCTGGGCCCGGTAGATCCCGGCCCGGATGATGCTGCCATAGGCATCGGCAACGCGGTCGAGGGTTTCGGCATCCTCGCCGGAGACGATCTTGGTGATGGTTTCAAGGCGATGCTCGCGGTCGCCGGGATTGATGCGCTCGGGAGAATAGGCGAGCTTGAAATCGACGCCGCGCTTGAGATTTGAAACCTTTTCGAGGAGCGGCCCGCAAATGTCGTCGGTGACGCCCGGATAGACTGTCGATTCAAATACCACGACGGCACCCTTGCTGAGATAGGGAGCAATGGTGCGGCAGGCGCTCTCGATGGGGCTAAGGTCCGGGCGGTGCAGATTGTCGACCGGGGTTGGCACGGTCACGACGAAGAAGGTGGCGTTCTTCAGGTCTTCGGTCGATGACGTCACCTTCAGCGTGCCGTTTTTCAGCTCGTCGGTGCTGACTTCGTCGGTCCAGTCCTCATGGCGCAGCAGGGCTTCAACGCGGCGCTTCGAGATATCGAAGCCAACGACGCTTTCGTAAGCCTTGGCAAAGGACACCGCGACGGGCAAGCCGACATAGCCCAGGCCGATCACGGCAATACGCTCGCTGTTCAGCTTCTGGCCTGGCGTCTTGGTCGCGGTGTTTTCGTCGATTCGGATAATGTTCATGAGACTCACGCTGCAGGGGAATGGATCGATGGGGTCCGGTTACTCAGAAATGAAATGTACCAGGGCATGGCGTCGCGGATGCCTTCAAAGACGGTATGGGTCGGCGCATAGCCGAGGAGGCGCCGGGCCAGGGAAATGTCGGCCTGGGAATGACGCACGTCACCGGGCCGGAACGGCTTGTAGACGGGAGCGCGGGTGTAATGGATCTGGTGCTCGCCCAGCGTATCGCGCAGCGAGCCGAAAAGCTGGTTCAGCGTCATGATGCCGCCGACGGCGACATTGTAGACTTTACCATGGGCCTCGGGGCCGGCAAGGCTGGCGCGGATATTGGCTTGTACGACATTGGCTATGAAACAGAAGTCCCGGCTGGTTTCGCCATCGCCGTTGATGCGGACCTCGTCGCCGTTGATCATCGCCGCGGTCCATTTGGGGATCACCGCGGCATAAGCTCCGTCAGGGTCCTGGCGCGGGCCAAAGACATTGAAATAGCGCAGCCCGGTGGCGCTGAAATCGTAGCAGCGCTTGAAAACGTCGGCGTAAACCTCGTTGACGTATTTGGTCACCGCGTAAGGCGACAGGGGATTGCCGATCTCATGTTCCACTTTGGGAAGGCCCGGCCAATCGCCGTAGGTGGAGCTTGATCCCGCATAGACGAAGCTTTTCACGCCGGTCTCGCGGGCTGCCCCCATCATGTTCAGGAAGCCGCCGATATTGACGCTGTTGGTGGTGTAGGGGTCTTCGATGGAGCGTGGCACCGAACCGAGCGCTGCCTGGTGAAGCACATGATCGCAGCCTGCCACAGCCCTGCGGCAGACCTGCAAGTCGCGGATATCGCCTTCAATGAGCGAGAAATTCTTCCATTGCGCCGGAGTAACGAGGGTTTGCACTTCGGCGAAGTTGCGGCGATGCCCGGTGGCGAAATTGTCGAGCGCCACCACTGTCTGGTTGTTGCGCAGCAAATGCTCGATAAGGTTCGATCCGATGAAACCGGCGGCTCCCGTCACCAGCCAGCGCCGTGGCGTGTTGACGAGTGCTGAAAGAGGATCGGTCCCGGCCATGCTTTTCATTGTTCCATTTTGGTGCAGTGCAAGGTGCTTCAAGCACGGCGCGTACCGAATCTCAAGCGAGAGGTTACCAAGAGGTTACCTGCTAGGAGCACCGGCGAAAGGGCCAAAAGCCCTCGCCAGACCCGGCATTCCAGCAAGCTCAAGCACTTAGCTACAATTAACGGTAGCAGCGGATTGTCGATTTCAGGAAATGCGGCATTACGACATTATATGTGAACCGTATGTGAACCTATGTCCTCCCCGTGCGTTGTTTGCCTTGGACCCCTCATTCGGGTAGGAATCACGTGCCTGATGGTGATTTTATTGCCGTTAGGTAAGTTTTAATAATCTAAGAAAGGGCCATCATGCGGCCATTCGCGATCGCCGGAATCCAGATGTATCTGCAGCACGGATCGAACATCGATGCCATGCGGCAGCGTATCGAACTGACCATGCATCTCTATCCCTGGGTGCAGATGATTCTGTTTTCCGAACTCGCCGTGCATGGACCCATGCTGCAATATGCTCAGCCGCTGCCCGGTACGGCCGAGGCGGCCTTTCAGGAGATGGCGCGGCATCATCGTATCTGGCTGGTCAACGGTTCAATGTACGAACGCCGCGATGGTGCCATCTTCAACACCACATCGGTGATCAATCCCGAAGGCGAAATCGAGGGCCGCTATCGCAAGATGTTCCCCTTCGTGCCGTTGGAGCAGGGGGTGCAGCCGGGAACCGAGTTCCTGACATTCGATATTGAGAATGTCGGCAAGTTCGGCGTGCTCAACTGCTACGACATCTGGTTTCCGGAAACCTCAAGGCAACTCACGGCCATGGGTGTCGAGGTCATCCTGCATCCGGTGATGACGCACACGATCGACCGCGATGTCGATATCGCCATCAGCCATGCCACATCGGCGATGATGCAGGCCTATGTGTTCGACGTGAACGGCTTGGGTGCGGGCGGCAACGGCCAGTCCTGCGTGTTCGATCCGTCAGGCCGGGCGCTGCACCGCTGCGACACGACCGAGCAGATCATCCCGATCGAAATCGATCTCGAACAAGTGCGGCGTTCGCGCGAGCGTGGCATCCGGGGGCTAGGCCAGATGGCGAAGAGCTTCCGCGAGCGTCCGGCGGAGTTCCCGGTGTACGGCAAGAATTTCAACACCGCGTATCTCGACAGTCTCGGTCCGCTGGCCACGCCACGCCGCGTCGATGCACCACCTCCCGCCAACGTCTCGACACTTCCGGTGCGGCGGAGCTTCGTGAAGTAGCGCCAATCGAAGCCTACTGTTTTTATCTCCCCCAAGCGGCGTGACCTGAATCACAGTATTCGCCGGTCAACATCGTAATCTCCATTCTGAACTGGCGTGGATTTTCCGTCAGGCAGGACAGGAGATACGATCATGGCGACTTTCACAAACGATCCGAGCAACAGCAACGGCATTGCCGACGCAACCGGTGCAGGGCGGCTCTTCAATATCGAAAGCAATACGTTTCTGCACATCTTCGACCGGTTGCGGCTGACCGACGGCACCGGCGATGAATTCCTGTTGGGCTCAGGCAACGACTTTGTCTTTGCTGGAAGAGGCAACGACGTCATCGTCGCCGGAGACGGCAACGACACGCTCCGTGGGGGCGATGGCATCGACACGATACACGGCGGCAACGGAAACGATTTCATCGAAGGAGGCTTCCTGAACGCTGTCGAATTGGGCAGCGTTGGCGACGACATTTTCGGCGGCGCAGGCAATGACACGATCTTTGCCCACACCGCGGCTACCCTTGGCGGTTCTTCGGATCGCGACAAGATCGATGGTGGCGAAGACAACGACAGCATCACCGGCTCCGATGGCGACGACCTGCTGATTGGCGGCAGTGGCAACGACACGGTTTCCGGCCGCGGCGGCACCAACACTATCAATGGCGGCGATGGAAACGATCTCATCATCGGCGGAGCTGCCAGGGAAGTTTTCAATGGCGAAGCCGGCAACGATACCATCCGGGTGCAGGAGGGTGATTTTCTCGACACTGCCGATGGCGGTGAGGGAGCCTTTGACAAGCTTGATCTCAGCGATGTTCTGGCGGCTCATGGGGCGCTCGTTAATCTGGGTGCCGGCACCTGGGATTTGTCGCCCTCATTCGGCGGTCCCGGCACGATTTCAGGGATCGAGGTTGTCAGCGGTACGCAAGGCAATGACACGATCACCGGGACGGCGGCGGAAGAGCTGTTTTTTGGAAACGGCGGAAACGACAGGATGGCCGGCGGCAATGGCAAAGACGTGCTGATTGGCGGTGCTGGCGATGATGTGCTGCAAGGCGGCCAGAAATCCGACTCGCTCGTAGGCGATGATGGCAATGACCGCATTTTTGCCGCCAATGCCGGTGCTATCGATGGATCAAAGGAGGGCGATTTCATGAGCGGCGGTTCCGGCGATGACACGATCACCGGTTCGTCGGGCGCCGACACTGTGTTCGGTGGCGATGGAAACGATATCCTGCGCGGCCGCGCCGGGGATGACCAACTCGAAGGCGGCCTGGGCAATGACGTAATGATCGGCGGGGCTGGCGGTGACGGCTTCTTTTTCCGTGAGCTGCTGACTGGTGATGCGAACACCGATACGATCAAGGCCTTCAACGCGGCCGATGATGTGATCTTTCTCGACGGCTTCATATTTTCCGATATCGGGCAGATGACGGCGGACGAGTTTCATGTGGGCACACGCGCTGCGGACGCGGAAGATCGGATCATCTACAATGACAGCACGGGTGTCGTATCCTACGACGCGGACGGCACGGGTGCGGCAAAAGCCATTGCCTTCGCCACCCTCACCGGAGCCCCCGATATTACGTTCTCGGATTTCGTGGTGATCTGATCCTGAAGGTTCCGCTTCTCCCTGCGCAGATTCGCAGGGAGAAGCATCAGAAGCGGATGAACCGTTGCGGACCGAGAGCCTGTTCCGCTAAGTCTCGACCATCATGCATGCGGGACCATTGATCAGCATACTCGTGGCGGGCCTGGGGCTCGCTTATATCTTCGGGGCCTTCGCCCATCGGCTGCGATTGCCGCCGCTTGTCGGCTATCTGATGGCGGGTGTGGTGGTGGGGCCGTTCACGCCGGGCTATGTGGCTGACCAGGGTCTGGCGGACCAGCTCGCTGAAATCGGCGTCATCCTTTTGATGTTCGGCGTCGGCCTGCATTTTTCGATGAAGGACCTCCTGAGCGTCAAGCGCATCGCGGTGCCCGGCGCCATCGTGCAGATCGCGGCGGCGACTCTGCTTGGCATTGGCTTCGGGCAGTGGATGGGCTGGACGCTTCTCGGCAGCACGATCTTCGGACTAGCGCTCTCCGTTGCCAGCACCGTCGTGCTGCTGCGCGCCTTGCAGGAGCGCCACATCGTCGAGACAATGCGCGGCCGGATTGCCGTGGGCTGGCTCATCGTCGAGGATCTCGCCATGGTGCTGGCGCTGGTGCTGCTGCCGGCACTTGCCAAGGCCGCCGTCGAGCCCGATCTCCCGGAACTTGCCTTCGACCTCGGCATGACGGCCGTCAAGTTCGCGGCTTTCGTGGCGGTCATGCTGGTGGGCGGGCGTCGTCTCATTCCGTGGCTCATTCACTGGACAGCGCATACCGGGTCGCGCGAACTGTTCCGCCTCGGCGTGCTGGCCATTGCGCTCGTCGTTGCCTTCATGGCGGCCAGCCTGTTCGACATGTCGTTTGCGCTCGGAGCGTTCTTCGCCGGCATGATCCTGGCGGAATCGCCGCTCAGCCACAGGGCGGCGGAAGAAACCCTGCCGCTTCGCGATGCCTTCGCGGTCCTCTTCTTCGTGGCCGTCGGCATGCTGTTCGATCCGGCTATCGTGCTCAGGATGCCAGTCGAACTGCTGCTGACGCTCGCCATCATCATCATCGGCAAATCATTCGCCGCCTATGGGCTGGTGCGGCTTTTCGGCGAATCGCATCTCACCGGCCTCACGGTTTCGGCGAGCCTCGCACAGATCGGGGAGTTTTCCTTCATCCTCGCCACGCTCGGCGATTCGCTTGGCGTGCTCAATGCCGATGGGCGCGATCTCATCCTGGCCAGCGCCATCATTTCGATCATGGTGCATCCTCTGGTGTTCACACTGGCTGACCGGTGGAGCCGTCCGCACGCAGAAGAGACGCCGAAAATGACGGGTGCGGGCAAGGGCCACGCGGTGGTCATCGGCTATGGCCGGGTGGGCAGCCGCATCGCCGAAGCGCTTCAGGCGAAGGGCCAAAGCCCGCTCATTGTCGATGACCGCACCGAGCGCATCGAGGCGGCCCGCGGCCTTGGGCTCACGGCCTTCGAAGGCAGCGGTGCTGCTGACGATATCCTCGCCATGGCCGATCTCGCCCGTGCGTCCAGGCTCTATGTGGCCATTGCCGATCCGATCGAAGCCGGGCAAATCGTCGAGAAGGCGCGCAAGGCCAATCCCAAGCTCGGCATCGTGGTCAGGGCGCACGAGGACGACGAGACCGAACGCTTCAAGGCACTCGGCGCCACGCGGGTGATCATGGCCGAGCATGAACTTGCCCAGGCGATGCTGGCGGCAGGAAAGCCGGTCAAATAGACCTGCGTTACGCGGGTGTCCGGGTCTTTCCCGTCAATCGCACCAGCCCAAGCGCCGATAGTACGATGGCTGCTGCACCCAGCCACTGGGCCGTTGCCAATCTCTCGCCAAGCAAAATATAGGCGAGCGCCACACCGAAAAGCGGAATGAGATTGAAATAGCTGCCGGCTATGCCCGCCGACACATGCCTCAGCGCCGAGAGGAACAAGCCATAAGCAGCGGCGTAATACATCAGCCCCGACAGTGCCGAAGCCAATATCAAGTGAAGCGGGACGCTGCCGATGTCGTGCACGGAGCCATAGGAGGTGCCGCATAACAGCAAAGCCACAGCCCAGATCAAGCCTGCGGCCTGCTGGATGGCGACAATGAAGACCGGATCGGCGGCGTTGCTGAATTTTCGCGAGATCACGGAATAGAACGCGCAGCACACCACAGATGACAGCAACAGGAGAATGCCGGAAGGCGTGTTGCTGGCGGTGCCGAATCCGGACACGGCATTGGTGACGAGAAGCACGCCAACGCCGCCAAGCGCCAGCACACAAGCGAGGCCAAAGGTGATCGGTTCACGCAAGAGAGCGAAAGCAATGACAGCGATGAGAATGGGTTCGGCCGCCCAGAGCAGCGTGGTCACGCTGGCCGTCACTTGGACAAGGCCGATCAGGTTCAGCGTGTAGGCGATACCCGGATTGAGCACGCCGAGCAGTGCCAAAGGCAAGAGCAGCGATGTATCTGGCCGCCTGATCCCGAAAACCAAAACAACACATGCAAGGGCAAAAGTACTGGCCGCGAGTTGCACGACCAGCAGGGCCACCGGCGCGATCGAAGCCAGGAGGACCTTGTTCAGAACGGTCGCACCGCCCCACAGGGCAGACGCGGTGACAAGTTGCAAGACAGGGGAATGATACAGAGCGGCGCGCATGACAGACTCCGAAAAGACATTGCGTTGATGATTGCTGATAGCTTCGAACCTAACGGCTCGCGCAATCTTCCCCGTCGCAACAATCGTAGCCTGGTCTTTTGGGCGGCCGGCGCATGTTCAAAATCTTGTCAGCTCCTTGGCCGGGGAGGCTAGCACCCAACGCTGCCCACCGGCAATAAAGCCGACACCAGAGCCCGATCCAGAGTGGCGTCCAAAATGCATCTTACGATGTAAGATTTTGCTTGACATCTTACATCGTAAGTTTATTTTGCAACTACGCCTTACATTGTAAGGTAAACCATGAAAGGAAACGCCATGAACCGCACATCATTCACTTGCCTCACCGTTCTTGTGATTGCCTCCGGCCTGGGATTGGCCACCTCGGCACATGCCGGCGATGCCGCCGCCACATATGCCGATATCGAGAAGACGTTCGGAAGCGTGCCAAGCTTCGTGAAGGCCGTTCCGAAATCGGCCATCCCGGGTTTGTGGCAACAGACCAAGGAACTGGAACTGTCGGAGACGACAGCGCTGCCGCCCAAGGTCAAGGCGCTGATCTCGCTTGCCGTTGGGGCCCAGATCCCGTGCGAATATTGCGTATGGATCGACACCAATACCGCGAAGCAGAACGGCGCCAGCGATGAGGAAATCGGCGAGGCCATCGCCATGGCGGGCCTGACGCGCAACTGGAGCACGGTGTTCCATGGGCTGCAGGTGGACATGGTCCAGTTCAAGAAGGAACTGGGCGGCCAGTGAAACTGCGGTTGGCTCTGTCCGTCCGGCCTCCGGCGTGGTCCGCCACGCCGGGGGACAAAGCATTGTCATCCGCCCGCCAGCCGCGCAAACATGGTGCAGCATGAAACCGGGGAATCAGCGGCACAAGCGCGAGCAGCTCAGCGGCGAACGCATTGTCAGCGAGGCGTTGGCCCTGATCGATCGTGAAGGCCTCGACCGCTTCAGTTTCCGGGTGCTGGCCAAGGCGCTCGGCTGCGAGGCGATGAGCATCTACCACTACTATCCGAGCAAGACGCACCTCTATGACGCCATGCTCGATGCCTGCCTTGCGGAAGTCGATGTGCCCGAACCATCGCCCGTCTGGGTCGAAAGCCTGCGGCAGGTGAGCCATGATCTTCGCGCCATGGCGCTCCGCCACCCCGGTTTCTTTCCCTATATCGCGGTGCACCGGCTCAATACACGCTTTGCGCTCGGCGTGCTGAACCGCATCCTGGCGCTGTTTGACGCGTCAGGCCGCGAGCCGGAATGGCGGGCCAAACGGTTTCGCGGACTTGGCTATTATTTGATGGGTGCGATGCTCGACGAGACATCGGGATACAGCAAGGGGCCTTCCACTGCCGAGCCGGTGCCGGATGATGTCGTGGCACGCGAATTTCCGGCCGTGGCGTCCGCCGGTCCCTATTTCGCGCCGCCCTATCACAAGGCAACCTTTGAGGAGGGCCTTGAAACCATGCTCCGCCAGATCGAAATTGAAGCGAAGGTTTGAAGGGGTTCTGCCGACGCGCCCGTTTCGGCAGGCGGGAGTGATGTGTTAGCCTCCCCCGAGTCTCCGAAACAAACCACGAAGGCGAACTGCGCCATGGCCAAGTTCATTGAAATCGAGCGCAATAAAGGCGTCGACAGCAATATACCTGGGACAGAATGGATGATGGTTCCGGTTGGCAAGCCGAATCTGGTCGTCCTTGAGGACGGCGAGGGCTTCGCAGTCAGGGCAAGCGAACACAAAGAGAAGATCACGATTCTCGAGGTGGCGCGGCAGAAGTTCCCGGTTGTAGCCGGCAAGATCGTCTCCCTGTTTCTCAGCGAGCGTCACAGATTGTTCATGGTCACCGGCAAAAACGGAGGCGAAGCCAGAATTGCCGCCAAAAAGGACAAGTCGTCGGCCGAGATCAAGGTCAGCGTGCACGGCAGCCGCACCTTTTCCATTTCGTTTTTCTTCCTGCAGGATGTCGACGCCAAAAAAGTTCCAGTATCGCGAACGGTTTTCGGGCCGAAAGATGCAAAGGAATGGGTCGAGGGTCTCAATAGCGTTTATGGCAGTCAGGCCAACATCTGGTTCAAACTCGGAAAGGCTGTGACGCTCGCGCTCCCCGGCCTTGAGAGCAGTGCTTCGGCCAGTTCCGCGCAACTTCTCGCCGATCACAAGGACACGCAAATTGCTCCGGGCAAAGGCGATCTCCAGGTGCCGATACGGGTGTTTCTGGCGGGCTCCAGCCTGACATCGCAGGACTCCGGCCATCCCAATGGATTTTTCCACATTGCGACGAAAGTCATCCTGATGAAGGATCAAGTGGCGAATGTCTCACAAGGCGTTACGCCACGGCCAATGCTGAAGACTCTCGCGCATGAAATCGGGCATTTCATGACGCACGTGCGCGGCGCGGGCCAGGGTCATGAGTTCTACAAGAAGGCTGGCTACCAGAACGACATTCTCAACACGCTCGATGGCAACGATATCAAGATTCCGAAGCAGCGGGTTTACGACTGGAATCCGTGGTAGCTGATTGGTGTTCGGCCGTCATTTGCAGCATCAACGGTCAGGCAGCGGGCAGGGGGATGAACTCTTCCTCGTCGCCCGGTACAATTGCAAAGCGCGCTTTTTTCCAGTCTTCCTTTGCCGCCTCGATCCGCTCGCGCGAGGAGGAGACGAAATTCCACCAGATGTAGCGCGGGCCGTCCATGGGTTCGCCGCCAAGCAGCATGAGGCGCGACGGCTTCAGTGCCTTGATGGCCAGTTGTTCGCCCGGACGGAACACCAGAAGACGGCCCGTTGCATGCGTCTGGCCGCCGATGCCGATTTCGCCCTCGGCAATAAAGATGCCGCGTTCCTCATGCTCGGCGGTGAGCGGCAGGATGGCGCCTTCTTCCAGCGTGACGTCGGCATAGAATAGATCGGATGTCGTCTTGACCGGTGAGGTGGCTCCGTACAGTGACCCGGCCACGATGCGGGCCTTCACGCCGCGATCCTCGATCACAGGCAAATCCGATGATGCGACATGCTCGAAACCGGGATCGGTTTCTTCTAGGGATTTGGGGAGCGCCACCCAGCTTTGTATGCCGAACATGCCGCGATCGCGTGTCCGCAGTTCGGGCGGGGTCCGCTCCGAATGGACAATGCCGCGTCCGGCGGTCATCCAGTTGAGTTCGCCGGGCGCTATGGACTGCGCGCTGCCGAGACTGTCGCGGTGATAGACCTCGCCATCGAAGAGCCAGGTCACAGTTGAGAGCCCGATGTGCGGGTGGGGCCTGACATCAAAAGCCTGGCCAGCCCGCAGCACCACTGGACCGAATGCGTCGAAGAAGATGAAAGGTCCGATCATCTGGCGGCCGGCGGCCGGCAGGGCACGGCTCACCTCGAAGCCGCCGATGTCGCGGGTGCGCGGTACGATCACCATCTCGATTGCATCGGCGGCACGGGTATCGCCCGGCAACGGGTCTGCAATGTGGGGCAGGCTCATCAATATCTCCTATCTGATGAACTCGCCGCTCCGCAGTTCGTTCATCGCTTGCTGCAGTTCGGCCTTGGTGTTCATCACAATGGGGCCATACCAGGCGACGGGTTCCTTGATCGGCTTGCCCGACACCAGCAGGAAGCGGATGCCATTGCCGCCGGCCTGGACCGTCACCTCGTCGCCCGAGTCGAAGAGCACCAGCGAGCGGTTGCCGGTCTGTTCGCGCACGGTGTACTCGTGGCCGTCCACTTCCTTCTCGGTCAGTACGCCGAAGGGCGCAGAGGTGCCGCGGAAATTGCCGGAACCCTCGAAGATATAGGCGAAGGCATGACGCTCGACTTCGACCTTGAAGGTCTTGCGCAAGCCCGGCGGAACAGAGATATCGAGATAGCGGGGATCGGCGGCAACACCTTCAACGGGTCCACTCTTTCCCCAGAAATCGCCGCAGACGACGCGCACCTTTGTACCGTCATCGTCGGTCACTTCCGGAATCTCGTTCGACTTCACATCCTGGTAGCGCGGTGCCGTCATCTTGAGGGATGAGGGCAGGTTGGCCCAGAGCTGGAAGCCATGCATGCGGCCCTTTGCGTCACCGCGCGGCATTTCCTGGTGCATGATGCCGCGCCCGGCGGTCATCCACTGCACGTCGCCCGCACCCAGCGTGCCGCGATTGCCAAGGCTGTCGCCATGTTCGACGTCGCCCGCCAGCACATAGGTGATGGTCTCGATGCCGCGATGCGGATGCCAGGGGAAGCCTTTGAGATAATCGTCGGGCCGGTCATTGCGGAAATCGTCGAACAGCAGGAAGGGATCGAACTCGCTGGTTTCGCCGAAACCGAATGCGCGGCGGAGATGTACGCCGGCTCCTTCCATGGTGGGTTTGGCTTCGACAATGCTTTTGACGGGACGGATGGACATGAGAGCAACCTTTCTGGCTCATCAATATGGCAGTTCGACCGCGAAGGACAAGACAGCCTCGCCGAAATGCATGCCATCCCCGCAAGTGTTGCGGGGACGGCACGGTCGCGGGCAGTGTGGCAGCTTGTTACGCGGCCTTGTCGTAGACGTGATTGCTGATGGCGCGCTCAGCACTGGCAATCGCCTGCTGCTTTTTCTCTGGACCCATGTTGACGCCCTCGGCGCGGACGAATTCAATATCGGTCATGCCCAGGAAGCCGAACACGGCGCGCAGATAAGGCTCCTGATGATCGATGGCGGCGAGGCCGTTCTCCTTGGAGTAGATGCCGCCCCGCGATGAAACGACGATCAGCTTTTTGCCGCCGGCCAGGCCTTCGGGACCTTTTTCGGTGTAGCGGAAGGTCTTGCCGTTGACGGCGACGCGGTCGATCCAGGCCTTGAGCTGGCTCGGCACCGAGAAATTATACATTGGTGCGCCGATCACCACGACATCGGCGGCGATGAATTCCTCCAGCGCCTTGCCGCTTTCGGCGAGGTCCTTCTGCAATTCCTTGCTGTGCTGCGAGGGGTCGACGGACTGGGCCGCCAAATGGCTGCCGCTCAGATGGCCAATGGGATTGGCGGCGAGATCGCGATAGGTGACGGTGAGGTCCGGCTCGCTCCGCTGCCACTCGCTGACCAGGCTTTTGGAGAGCTGGCGGGTCACGGAATTGTTGCCCAAAATGCCGGAGTCGATGTGGAGCAGTTTCATGATCGAGGTTCCTTCCTAAACTGTGCCTTTGACAGTTTCAATTTATTATGGAACCAATCACTCGATTAGTGGCTATTATTGCAATGCATTGTTTCTAGATTAGAACGATGAAAGGTGATCCATGCAGGATCTCAATGATTTTTACTTCTTTGCAGCGGTGGTCAACCATGGTGGGTTCTCGGCTGCGGCGCGAGCGCTCCGGGTGCCAAAATCGAAGCTCTCCAAGCATGTGACGGGTCTCGAGAAGCGCCTGGGGGTGCGGATGATCGAGCGCTCGACCCGCAAGTTCCGGGTCACCGAACTGGGGCAGGAATTCTACCGGCACTGCGAGGCCATTGTGGCCGGGGCGGAGGAGGCGGAAGCCATCGTGGCGCGGGCCAAATCCGAGCCGCATGGCACATTGCGGGTGAGTTGCCCGACGGGCTTCTCAAACCATGTCATGGCGGAAGTGCTGCCCGGCTTCATGCAAAGCTATCCCAAGCTCCGCGTCGAGGTCATGAGCACCAACCGGCGCGTCGACCTGATCGAAGAGCGCGTCGACGTTGCCTTCCGTGTACGGACGAAACTCGACAATGACAGCTCGCTCACGGTTCGCATCCTTGGCAACAGCCGGGTGCTGCTGGTGGCAAGCCCTTCCTTCGCCAAGGCGCATGCCGCAAAGCTGAAGATCGAGACGCTGGGCACGCTC
Source organism: Hyphomicrobiales bacterium (assembly GCA_031373255.1). Classification (GTDB taxonomy): domain Bacteria; phylum Pseudomonadota; class Alphaproteobacteria; order Rhizobiales; family Aestuariivirgaceae; genus JANMMJ01. The sequence goes on along the minus strand of JANMMJ010000057.1, from coordinate 11,300 downwards.
CCCACCCTGTCATTCCTTGAAAGTGCCGAGCGCGATACCTGGCTTCTGTCGCATGCCGATGGCCGCACCGCCGAAGTGGTGCACCGGCCGATCCTCGGCTGCGGCGATTTCAATGTGCTGGTCGCTGCAGCCGCGGCGGGACTCGGCGTCAGCCTGGTGCCCGAAGAAAACTGCGGGGCGGCGATACGCGCCGGCACGCTGGTCCAGGTGCTGCCGGAATGGACGCACTCGGAAGGCATCGTGCATCTGGTCTTCACCTCGAAGCGCGGTCTGCTGCCCGCTACCCGCGCCTTCATCGACTATGCAGTAAAAGAAATGCCGCGCGCCATGGCGCTTTGTTTGGCGCAGTAGTAGCGGGTGGGGTTGATGCTTCGAGCCGCCGCACTGGCTCATCCTCTCCATGGCAGGGCTCGACCCTGCCATCCAGCGGTTCGGCCAGTTGCCGCTCATTGATTGAGAGTTTCATACAGATCGGCCCAGTCCGAATTTGATTTCTCGATCAGGTCCAGCTTCCATTTCCGGGGCCAGCGCTTGAGGGATGTCTCGCGCTGGATCGCATCGGCGACGAGCGGATAAGTCTCGTACCAAACAAGTTGCTTTACGCCGTAGCGATTGGTGAAAACCGCGCCTTTCCCCTCGCGGTGAGCAAAGATGCGAGCCGAGAGATGTGTCGTTACGCCAATATAAAGCGTGCCATTGCGCCTGCTGGCAAGAATGTAAACATGGCCCTGGGGCATGGCCAAAATTGCTGGCACTGGATGGCAGGGTCAAGCCCTGCCATGGAGAACCGGGGGGATTTTCCAATCGCTGCTTGCCAATTTACGGCCGCCCATAGCGGTCGAAGGATTCACCTCATTTTCTCCATGGCAGGACTCGACCCTGCCATCCAGCGGTTCGGCCAGTTGCCGCTCATTGATTGAGGGCCTCGCTTGCTGGTGCTGGCAAGAATGTAAACGTAGCCTTAGAGCATGGCCAAAATTGCGGGTACTGGATGGCAGGGTCGAGCCCTGCCATGGAGAATTTGGGTGTTCTTCCAAACCGCGCCGTTCAGAACATCTTGTTGGTGTCGTTGTGGGGTGGCGGTTCGGGGGCGGACGAGCCGGTCACCGGGATCGCCTCGAACTGGCCATTGATGGCCTTGACCCATGCCCTGGCGCGGTCGTTGAGCTTCCGGTCGTCGGTCTGGAAGCGGCCGCGCGAGACGACGATGCCGAGATCGGCGCCGTGGTAGCGGTAGTCGCCAGCAGTATAGTCGCGGAGATAGAAGGCCTCGTCCTCGCCCGAAACCAGGAACCAGTCGATCGATTTGCGGCGCAGGTTGATCCTGCCCTTGTCATCCATGGCCCAGATTCCGGAAGCCGGCGCCTTGGTGATCATCTCGACGCGGTCCACCGGATATTTGAGGATGAGCTGGCTCCAGTTGTCGAATTCGGCCCAGCGCTGCTGCAACTTGGCGAGATCGACCTCCCAGTTCACATCCATGAATTCAAGCAGGTGAAACAGATAGATGGGGCAGCCGCCATAGGTCGAAGTAATGAGGTTGGTGAGCGGCGAAGCGCCGGAAATGCGCGGGTTGATTTCACCCAGATAGACTTCGCGGGTGTCGGTATCGATGAGGAAATCCATGCAGAAGGCGCCACGATAGCCCGCCTTGTAGAGCCGGTCTCCGAGTTTCTGGGCCATGCGGAGAACCGCCTTGCGCTCCTTGTCGAAGCCGCCGGTGAACACGTCGTTGCCGCACCAGCCGCCCTTGTAGGGTGTTACTTCGGCAAAGCCGGTAATGTCGGTCTGCATCGGCCCCACGAGGGTGCCGTGGCGGGTCGCGACGGCCTCCAGCGTGCCCGGCAGATGGTTGATGCGGCGCATCACTTTGAGCTGTTCCTTGACGAGGTTTTCCTCGTTCTTTTTCCAGTCCTCCTCGGATTTGATGAAGAAGGTGGTACGGCCGGAATCGCCGTAAGGGGTTTGCACCACGAGGTCGGTGCCGAGCTTTGCCGATTTCGCCAGTTCCATCAGTTCGGCGAAGGTCTTCGCCTTGCCCATGGTGTTGGGGGCGCTCTTGATCCCGGCCTCGTTGCCGAGCTTGGTGGTGGTGATCTTGGAATCGATGTGTTTGCGCAATTTGGCCGGAGGGAGCGCGATTTTCTGGCCCAGCTCCCTGGCCAGCATTTCGGTTTCCTCGTCGAACATGACCAGCATCATCAGGCCGGGACCACGGGCCTTCAGGCGGTTTCGCACTTCCTTGTGGCGTAGCAGATAGTTGTTCACGTCCTCGATCGAGCGGAACTCGTGGGGCCCGTGCTCGCGCGGCACGGTGATCTTGGGATGGGTGCCGTCGAAGCTGTCGAAGAAGTTGATGTATTCGAAATTGTTGATCCAGCGGCCAAGGCCAAGGATGTTGTAGGGAGTGGGCGAGAGAAAGGTGATCGGGGTCGTGTTCCTGCGGAAAAACGAATAGATATCCGAAAGACTCGTCAGCTTTTCCCGCTTCCTGAGCGCTGCCATTCCCCACTCTCCCCTAAAGCCCTGTACTTGATTACTGTAATGCGGAACTTTGTCGAAGCAAATGCGTTGATTGGGGTTGCCGTCATGCCAAGCGCCAGGGCTAACCTTGAATCGGCCGCGACCGGCCGGTGGGGAGGACAAGATTACCATTGATGCCAACCGGCGCGCCCTGGCTGCCCAGGGTCTTCGCGATCTTGCCCTTCTCGATACCCCGCCCGAAGAGGTCTTTGACCGGATCACCCGCCTGGCTGCCAGGCTGCTCGATGCGCCGGTAGCGCTGGTGACGTTCGTCGATTTTGAAGGCGACCGGCAGTTCTTCAAGAGCCGTTTCGGGGTGGGCGATCTCAGCCAAACACCACTCACGCACTCCTTCTGCCAGCTGGTGGTGAAGACGGAAGCGCCGCTCATTGTCAGCGATGCGCAGCACGATCCGCGCGTCAGCGACAATCCCGCGGTGAGCGAGCTTGGCGTTTCGGCCTATCTGGGGGCGCCCCTGCTTTCGCTTGAGCAATTGCCGTTGGGGGCGCTCTGCGTGATCGACCGCAAGCCGCGGGCCTGGACCGGCCTGGACCTTGAGCTGCTGGCCGATCTGGCGCAACTGGCGCAACGGGAAATCGGCTTTCGCCAGGAATTCCGGCGGCGGCAAGGGGCGGAAGCCCGGCTCGGCGTCAGCGAGGCCGATTTTGCCATGCTGGCCGCTTCCATTCCGCAACTTGCCTGGATGGCCGATGCCCAGGGCAGCATCTTCTGGTACAATCAGCGCTGGTTTGAATTCACCGGCAAGACAATGGCCGACATGAAGGGCTGGGGCTGGCGCAGCGTCCACCATCCCGACCACGAGGCGGCGGTTGTCGCGAAAATCAGCCGTTGCTTCGAAACAGGAGAGGATTGGGAGGATACGTTTCCGCTGCGGGGTGCCGACGGCAAATACCGATGGTTCCTTTCCCGCGCCAAGCCGATACGGGACGCGGCAGGGCGTCCGGTGCGCTGGTTCGGCACCAACACGGACATCACCGACAGGCTCGAAGCGGAGGAGCGCCAGGCCCTTCTGACGCGCGAAATCGATCACCGCGCCAAGAATGCGCTGGCCGTGGCGCAGGCCGTCGTCAGGCTGTCCAAGGCGGACGATGCGCAGTCGCTCAAGCAGGTCATCGAAGCGCGGGTCAGTTCGCTGGCGCGGGCGCACCGGCTGCTTGCCGACAGCCGCTGGGAAGGGGCCGATCTCAGGCAATTGCTGCGCGAGGAACTGGCGGCGTTTGGCGGCGAAGATCCGGGCCGGGTGACGCTGAATGGGCCGCACATCCTTTTGCGTGCCGCAACCGCGCAATCCATTGCACTGGTGTTTCACGAGCTCTCGACCAATGCGGTCAAGCACGGGGCGCTTTCTGCGCCGGGCGGTAAGCTGGAAGTGACATGGGACGATCCCGGCGGCGGCGACCTGCGGATGACCTGGCTGGAAGATTCACCGCTCGGCATCAAGGCGCCGGAACGGTCAGGCTTCGGCACAACGCTGCTCGAACAGATTGTCCAGCGGCAGTTTGGCGGCAGCATGGACAATGACTGGACGCCCCGGGGACTGCATTGCCGCTTCACCATTCCGGCTACGGCGGTGCCCTCATTCGAGGTCAGTCCGGCGCGCGCCGACGAAAGGACCGGGCGGGCCAGCATTTTGCTGCTCGAAGATGACAGCCTTATCGCCATGGATATGGAAGACCGGATCAGGAAGCTCGGCTACAAGGTGATCGGGCCCGCCGCGACATTGCAAGAAGCGCGGAAGCTGGCCGGCGCAACGCCTCTCGATGGTGCGGTTCTCGACGGCAATATCGATGGCGAAACTTCGGTCGGCCTGGCCGGCGAATTGGCGGAAGCCGGTATCCCGATCACTTTCTGCACGGGATATGAGCGGATCGAGGACTTGCCGGAACGCCTGCAGTCAACACCGATCCTGCGTAAACCAGTCTCCGAAGCGGCGCTCGCAGGAGCGCTGGCGGCGATGACGGCTCAACGCTTGCGGGTGTAGACGCCGGGTGTTGTCACTTTTTCGGTGAAATCACTGCGCTCGGTGATGAACAGCCCGAGGCGGCGCGAGATGCTCTGCCAATTGCGGAACGGTGCATTCACCATCCCGGATGATGTTGAAGCAAGCTATGAGTTAAATGCACTGGTACCGTAATTTGATCTGCCAGACCGCACCCGGCCAAGGCATGGTCGCAGCCCTCTATATCCCCGCCCAGCCAATGGCCGAACCCATCGCCAAGGTGGCGTGAGGACAAGGCGGGGTGGATACTGCGAGTGTAATACCCTCTTGGTCCACGTCGATCACTTACCACCCGATCAGTGTGAAAGTTGCAGACAAGAAATTACGGTGACAGTGCATTTAATTGTCTCTGTTGACGTTGAAACAAGCAGTGGTTAATTGAATGCACTGGTACCGATTTACGCCTGGTACCGATTTACGCAATGGCGGTCAGATTGAGACCACCACAACCGGACTCCCGACTGTCAATCAGTGTACGGAGTATAATATCTCACCAATAGAATGCACTGGTACCGTAATGGCGGTACCGTAATGGGTACCGTATTGAATCGTGAGAACCGGTGTGTATATCGCATACCAGATCGCCTCGTTTTCGTGATGGAAAACTCACATGAAATGCCCGTCGATGTGAAGGCGGTTAAATCCAAAAGTTGTGGATAACTACAGTCACATGAAAGCAGGGCAATAATGCTATCACCTGTGATATCAGGGGCGTTCGGGGGCGTGTTTCCGGCGCATGCGCTTGCACGCAAAATGCACGAAAACGCGCCGGTTTTGACGTGCATCCGGCCGGTTCCGGGGGTGAAATGACGCGTTTCTGGCGCCTGGCGATCTGGCACCGGATACCGCCCGGCACTCGCGGGAGCACTGACGGCTCAGCGCTTGCGGGTGTAGACGCCGGGCGTTGTCACTTTTTCGGTGAAATCATTGCGCTCGGTGATGAACAGGCCGAGGCCGCGCGAGACGCCATCGGCCAGATCGCGAAGTGCATTGAACAAGGACATCTGAGTAACCCATTTTCAGTGCGGCTGCCGGTTCTGGCAATCCGCCACTCTTCCTACAACTATGTCGTAAACGGACCATGACGGCGCAACCCTGCTGCCGCCCTGGGTGACATGCGTGGATCGCATATCTGGCGATTCAGGCCCTGGCGCGAGACAGTAGTGCCGAGCGGCGGATCAGGCTTTCCGGCGGCCAGTAACTTTCGCGGCGGTAGTACTGGGGTACGGCCGGGGCATCCCTGGGCAGTATGACCCAGGGCTGCTTGCTCTCGGTGAAGATGTGGATATCGGGCGGCAGGCGGTCCGGTTCGTCGAGTGTTCCGACGCGCACGAAGCGCACGCTGTCTCCAGCACCTGCGTAGTTGCTCCAAACCGCTACGCGGCAATCGGGGCATCGGGAAATCTTTTGGCCCTTGCCGCTCAGCGTCGGTGTGATGACCATTTCCGGTTCGCCTTTGAGCAGGACTACCCGGTCGGCCTCGATCATGGCGTTAAGGGCGAAGGCCGAGCCGGTTTCGCGCTGGCACCAGCGGCAGTGACAACAGTGAACGAAAAGCGGTGCAGCCGTCATCCGGTAACGCAGCTGCCCGCAGGTGCAGCCGCCATCCAGTTCAATCCCGTCCATGTGTGCCTCATACGGTATGACACATTCATGACGGAATTTTCGCCAGTTGCAATATCCGCGTTGGACCCGAGAATTGATTTGCTTCGATGCGCTGTTGCCTCGACAAATCTAACACCCACGAGGAGGCTCCATGACAATCGAAACGGCCGAAGGCAAACAGGTGACACTTTCATTTGACGGGGCACGCTGCATTCATGCGCGGCGCTGCGTCATGGGCCAACCGGCGGTGTTTGTGGCAAATGCCAAGGGGCCATGGCTACATCCGGACGAGGCCAGCCCGGACGCGCTGATCCGCGTTGCCATGAACTGTCCATCGGGGGCGATACAGATAAAGCGGAAAGATGGCGGTGCGGAGGAACCAGCGCCCGCGACCAACATCATCACAGTGCGCGAGAATGGACCCCTGGCAGTGCATGCCGACCTGACGATCCGCGGGGAGAAGGCAGGCTTTCGCGCAACGCTTTGCCGCTGTGGTGCGTCATCGAACAAGCCCTATTGCGATGGATCGCACACGAAAGCCGGGTTTACGGCGACGGGAGAGCCGGCCTCGCAGGAGACGGCGCTTGCCATTACTGACCTGGTGGGGCCGGTCGATATTCTTCCCACACCGGATGGGCCGTTGCGCGTCAAAGGTTCAGTCGAAATCAGCTCGGGAACGGGGCGGGCGGTGCATCGCGTGACCAAGGCATTTCTGTGCCGGTGTGGAAACTCGGCGAACAAGCCGTTCTGCGATGGCTCGCATGCGCGCGTGGGTTTCAAGTCAGAGTAGAGACAGGACGGACCGGCCCTGAAAATTAGGGTCTCGATACCGTGCCGGATACCGAGACCCCGCCGCAACGGTTTCCTGTGAAGAAAAATACCGCATCAGCAAATCTGGCCATACCACAGGCGGAAGCGGATTTACAGTGAGTGAACGGATATTCAATTAAATTGACGGTGGGAGACTTAGCTTTCCGGTAATGCCCTGATCCAAAACGGCAAAGGCGAGTGAAACTGTGATCTAGGAAATTTAATATATTCTATTGCAATTAGTCCTATATCATGCTATCTTCAGGCAATGGAGCAGCGAAACCGGAAAGAACTGAGAGTGGGGAGAATTGGAGCGATGCACATCTCGCGCGCCAATCGCACATTGCCCATGTCAGGCAAACGGTACGGTTCAATCCTCGAGAAAGCCGACATTGCAATCCGCGCGCTGCCAACCAAATTAAATCCACGGGCTTTCGCCGGTAGCGATTCAGTCACGATTGTGTGGGCAATTAACGGATTTTACGGGTGTGCAAACTCTGCTAGCTATGAAGGCCAAGCATGTTGTGTTTGAGCACAAATGACCGGGATCAAGAGCGGTTGGAGATGAGGCGTTGTTCCTATCCAAAGATACCGGCGCCCGGCCGCGGCCATTGCAATTCAATCACAGGAGCCTGCCACATGGCGGCACGGGATTTGGCATGAGAACGGCGGTCTGGCTCCTGGTGCAGGTGTGTGTGCTGTTTCTGGCAGGCATGGCGGTTGAGGCCGCCGAGCCAAAGGTGGCCCTGGTGGTTGGGAACTCGGCCTATCAGGATCTGCCTGCGATCAAAAGCGCCGATGCCGACGCAGACACCATGGCAAAGACGCTGGAGGCGGCCGGATTTAAAGTGGTGCGCGCTTCCAACACAACCAAAGGCAGCTTTGCAGCTTCTCTCAAGAAGTTCACGGCGTCGCTTACCGGCAGCGACATCGGCGTGTTGTATTATTCCGGGCACAGTGTCCAGATTGCCGGCCAGAACCGGATCGTGCCTGTCGATGCAACTGCTTCCGGACTTGATGACGGAACCATCGGCCTCAACGACGTGCTGGCGGCCATGAAGGGCAAGGCGGCCCGCAGCATCGTGATCTTCGATGCCTGCCGCGAACTCGACGTTGCCCCGGGCGATATCCAGGCGGGATGCGCCAAGCAGCGGGTTTCGTCCGGCATGCTGGTGGTACTGGCGGCAGAGCCGGGATTGACAATTGCGGGCGACTCGATGCTGGCCAGCGGCCTGATTTCGCGGGCCTGCGAGCCCAACAAGGACATCAATGCGGCGCTGGCGGAAGCGCGGCAGGATATCATCGAAAAATCGGAAGGCGGACAGGTTCTCTACTACAACAGCGCGCTTTCCGACGGTGTGACTTCGCTGGATTGCGGTGCGGGACCAGAAAACATCACGCAAGCGCCGGAGCCGCCGCCGGTGGAACCTCAACCGGAACCCGAGCCTCAGCCTCAGCCTGAACAGCCAAAACAAAACACTGCGGGGGCTTGTGACGGCTGCCCGGAGATGGTGGCGATCGCCGCCGGCTCATTCGAGATGGGCAATCCCAAGGGCGATGCCCGCGAGAAGCCGGTGCGCACGGTTTCGATCAAGGAATTTTCGATGGCGCGCAACGAAGTCACCGTCGGCCAAAGGCGCAAATGCATGGAGGCCGGGAAGTGCCGGGACGTCGGCAAATCCGGGCTGGGCGATAACGACGGCATTCCGGTTCGCAATGTCACGTGGAGCGATGCCGCCGGCTATGCCGAATGGATCAGCGCCGAGACCGGGCAGAGTTACCGGCTGCCGAGCGAAGCGGAATGGGAATACGCGGCGCGGGCGGGAAGCAACCAGACCTTTTCCGGCAGCGACGAGGCGTCGATCGACTTTGTCGATTGCAAGAACTGCGGCGGCACCCACAAGAACCCGGCGCCGCGCAGCGATCTCCAGCCCAATGGCTTCGGCCTTTCGGGCATGAGTGGCGGCGTGGCGGAATGGGTGCTGGACTGCTGGCATCCGAGCTACGAGAAGTCGCCTGCGGACGGTACGGCCTTTGACGCACCGAATTGCACCAAGCGGGTGTTGCGGGGCGGTTCGTGGCGGGATGACCAGAAGCATGTGACGGTGACGAGCCGGGCCTATTACGACTTCGATGTGGCCTATCCCAACAATGGGTTCCGGGTCGCCCGCGATCCGTAAAGCAAGAAACAATATTGCCAGCGAAGCGTGAAGTTCTGTTTTGCAACGGCCGCGCAAAAGACGTAGCCTAGCTGCAACGCGGGCGCCAGTTGGCGCGACTTTCCAAAACTGAAGACCGAGGCCAATCGATTCGATTGAGTTTTTCCTTCCAGGGAGCAAGCAATGGCCTTCACATCCACGCTGCAGATCAATACCGACACAGTTTTTGCATCGGCCTACAATGATGGGCCGGCAAGTGTCACGAGCATGAGCGACGGCGGTTTCCTGATTGTTCAGGATCATTCAACCCATGTGCACAGCCAGGTCTTCAGCAGTGCTGGCGTTGCCGGCCTCTATTCGCATGCTTTCACGACCTATACCAATCAACTGGATAGCCAATCCGCGGCGCGGATGACCAATGGCAGCCTGGTAACCTTGTCACGCGACGCCGACTCGCTTGGCTTCACGATTTTCAACTCTACGGGCACGGCACTGGTGAAAGCCACGACCGACACTGGTGATGTTGGCAGCAGTAACGGCAAGGTCGCGGCGCTTTTGGCAGGTGGTTTCGTGATTGCCTACCAGGATGCATTTTCCGCTACTGACGCGGATATACTTGCGAGAGTCTATGACAATTCCGGCAACCTCGTAACGACCATACCGGTCGATACTTCGACTGCCAACGAAACCTCGCCTGCAGTTTGCGGACTTGCCGATGGTGGTTTTGTGATCGCTTACGAAACGGCTTCGGAAGTCCATTTCAGGATTTACAACAGCGATTTTTCGCCAAGAGGATCGGAGACGACGATCCCATCAACCGGCAGCATCAATCAGCGGCCAGCCATAACGGCCTTGGCTGATGGCGGTTTTGCGATTGCCTATGAAAGCAACGAGTGGTCGACGACGGACACCGACATCACCTTTGCGCGATTCAACAGCAATGGCGACTTGCTGAAAAAGACCGATGTCTCATTATCCGCCGACAATGACACGCTACCTTCCATCACTGCGCTTGCCAATGGCTATGTCGCAATCGGCTCCACCAACAGCGAGTTTGGCGATACCGATCCCGAGATCACAATCGTCGACCCCAATACAGGCGAGCGCATCGGCAACCTGCTCAATCCGAACTTCGCCGTCAACATCAACGAAAATTTTTCCGGTGTTAGCGGATTAACGGATGGCCGGCTTGTCTCGATCTTTACCGACACGGGAACGGGCACGGTTCGCGGCGCTATCCTGAGTTTCGGCGCACGCACGTGGACGAGCGACGGCGCAGGCGACAGCATGAAGAGCGATACGTCCGGGTTCAACGCCGACATCATGCTTGGCAATGGCGGTGCCGATACCCTGTCAGGCGGCGGTGGCGGCGACACGCTGCGGGGTGGCGCTGGCAATGATGTGCTTGACGGCGGCCTCGGTTTTGACCTGCTGAATGGCGGGACTGGCATAGACAAAGCCAGCTACCGTTTTTTTACCGGTTCGACGGTTGTCGATCTTCAGGAAGGGGAGGTCAGCTTTCCGTTCAATTCCCTGAATGTCGATACCATCCAGTCGATCGAGGATGTTGAGACCGGCAATGGCAGCGACACCATCCTGGGCAGCGACGGGGCCAACCGGCTGGAAGCGTTCGGCGGCAACGACGTGATCGAAGGTGCTGCCGGCGAGGATACGCTGATCGGTTCCGGCGGCAACGATACGCTACGGGGCGGGGTCGATGCGGATACGATTTATGGCGGCGAAGGTAATGACGTGCTGAGCGGCGATGCCGGCACCGACCGGCTGCGCGGCGGCGAAGGCAACGATACCTATACAGCCACGGGCACCGCCGAAGTTGTCGAATTCTTCGGCGAGGGCAATGATCTGGTATTCAGCGGCGTCAACTTCACGCTCGGCGCAAATGTCGAGCGGCTGACCTTGGTCGGCGGCGGTGACACCAGAGGGACGGGAAACGGCCTCAACAACGCCATCACAGGCACAACCGGCAACAACATCCTGCGCGGTGGAGCGGGGCACGACACGCTCGATGGGCTGGCAGGAAATGACCAGCTTTTCGGCGATGCAGGTGATGATGCGCTTTCGGGAAAGCTCGGCAATGACACGCTCACTGGCGGCGCCGGCATCGACAACCTGTCTGGGGGCGGCGGGAGCGACGTTTTCGATTTCAATGGCGTGAGTGATTC
>JANMMJ010000021.1:0-17641 GCA_031373255.1 Hyphomicrobiales bacterium | reverse complement strand
GTTCACATCGATCAGTGCCAGGCACGAATGCTGTTCATGGTCGGGACAAAGCCCGCAGTCGTAGGGACAGCCAAATTCCGTGCGGGTCTGGAAATTGAGGGGCCGGTCTCCCGGTTTGATGTAGTCCTGGCAGAGCTTGTAATAGGCAACATCGGTGGAAATCAGCGTCTTCATCATGCCATGCGCCTTGCAGCGCTTCAGGTAGTAGACATTCTTGTCTTCAATGATGATCTTGGCCGGCACTAGGCTGTGGCACACTTCGCAAAGCGAGGTCGTCTGGCCGTGAAACAGATAGGGACTGACTTTGCGAAGTGGCGCGTTCATTGTCGCATTGGCTCACGAGTTGCGAACCTTGGCAAGTCCCCCGCCCTGTCGCGACATCATGAACACCGCATAGGCGAAAAGGGCGGCGCACAGCAGATGGAACAGGTTGAACGGCCCAACCAGAGTTTCATAAGGCTTGAGGAACTCCCAGGCAAAACGCTGGGCCGCATAGTAGCCGGTCATCAGATAAAAGCCATTAAGAGCAAAGAAACGGCTGCGATTGCCGATCACAACAAGTGATGCGGCGAGGAAACAAGACATGGCCGCGGACTCGTAAAGCTGAACCGGATGGCGAGCGATACCGTCGCCAAAATCATGTGCCCATGGAAGAGTTGTCGCTACACCATAGGTCCGGTCGTCCAGCCCCGACAAAAAGCAGCCGATCCGCCCGATGGCGACACTTGTTGCAAAAGCCGGGACGAAGATCAGTCCAGTTGATCCCTTCAGCCCTCGCGCCCACTTGAAAATCTCGATCAGGGCAATAGCGCCGGCTAGCGCGCCGACAATGCTGCGCGCCACCATTGCTTCGCCACTGAACCAGAGGTTCAGCGAGCCAAAGCCATACCCGCCCAGAGCGGCGCCCAAAACGAGCGCAAAAACGTAACCAATGCCCGCATGCTCAATTGGCTGTACTGCCCCGGCAAGGCGCCAGCGATACACCCACCACGTCATCAGCATGGCAGATACGGAGGCAATCAGGTCGAAGAAAAGATGAACCGTCACCCTCGCGCAGTAACAGGCCTAGTCCTGCTTGGAAAGCGCCTGCGCGATAATCCGCTCAAGATCCTCGCGGCGATATGGCTTCATGATAATGAACCCTTCGCGGAAGCGCGGCTCTTCCTGGTGCACCATGGCCCCTTTCGGATACCCGGACGTATGGACCACCTTGAGGTCGGGACGGATCGTGTAGGCCGCTTGCGCTAGATCAAACCCGTTCATGCCACCTGGCATCACGACATCGGTGAACATCAGTTCGATATCGCGGTGCTCCTGTAATTTCGACAATGCCTGGAAGCCGTCTTCGGCCTCGACAACGTCATAGCCGAAATCGGTGAGGAAGCCGCAGGCTACGGCACGCACCGCCTCCTGGTCTTCGACCACCAGGATCTTAGCCTTGTATTGCTTGGCTTCGGCGGCAGGAGCCGGACCACCTGCAATCTCGGCAGCAAGGCCCGGAGCCGGACCGTCATTGATCGGCGTGGCGTCAAGGATCGGCTGGCTTTCACCCGGTGCAAACTTGCGCGGAAGGTACATCTTGATCGACGTTCCATGGCCGACTTCGCTGTAGACCTGGATATGCCCGCCAGACTGCTTGATGAAGCCATAGACCATGGAGAGGCCAAGGCCCGAACCCTTGCCGGGTTCCTTCGTCGTGAAGAACGGCTGGAACACCTTTTCGACCAAGTCTGGCGAAATGCCGGTTCCGGTATCGGAAACAGCCACCATGACATACTGGCCGGGCGTCACTTCCGGGTACTTCGAAGCGTAGGCCTCGTCGAGAAACGCCGGCTGGGTTTCCAGCGTGAGCCGTCCGCCATTTGGCATTGCATCGCGCGCATTGATCGCCAGGTTAAGAATGGCCGATTCAAGCTGCGATGGATCGATGTTAGCCTTGGGATCCCCTTCCATAAGGTGAACCTGAAGCTCGACAGCTTCGCCGACCGAGCGCGCTACCAGCGGTGCCATGCGTTCGGTGAGATCGTTGATTCTGACCTCCTGCGGCTCCAGCGCCTGCCGCCGCGCAAAGGCCAGCAGCTGCTTGGTGAGATCGGACCCTTTCTTCGCCGCATCGATGGCTTCCAGCGCGCGGCGATGTGCCTTTTCGTTGCTCTGAACCGTCATCTCGATCAGTTGCAGATTGCCGATGATCACCGTGAGGAGATTGTTGAAATCATGCGCCAGTCCACCGGTAAGCTGTCCGATGGCTTCCATCTTCTGCGCCTGCTGCAATTGCGCCTCGGCAGACTTTCGGCCGGTGACATCGACAATCTGCACGACAAGCTGATCGATTTCCTTGTTGTCGTCCCGCACCAGGGAAACGCTTGTCAGGCAATGCGCAACGTGTCCGGCGCCAGTCATGTAGCGCAGTTCCTGCTTGAGCTGATTCGTTTCGCCCGTGATCAGTCTTTTCATGGCGTAGAGAAACTGCCCGCGATCATCCTTGTGCAGCGTATCTTCGAAGGTAAGGGCGGAATAATCCTCATCGGCGCGGTCGACAAATGCCCGGAAAGCATCGTTGACCATGGCGATCTGGCCATTTGGTGCGACCAGAGCCATGCCGTGTCCCGCAGTTTCGAAGGCGCCGCGGAATCTCTGTTCACTGCGCTTTGACGCAGTCTCCGCAATGCGTTTTGCCGTGATATCCTGCATGACGCAGACCGATCGCTCAATGCGGCCCTTGTCGCCCTTGTAGGCATTCATTGAGAGCATCAGCCGAGCCAGCGTTCCGTCCTTGCGGAACATCGTGATTTCCTCATTCCGGCACTGGCCTGTCTGGAAATAACGGGGATAGATGTTCTGGACAAGGTGCGTGCGGGATTCTGGCGTCAACAGATCGGGAAAAAGCTTTTCCGGAATTTCCTCGCGCTTGTAGCCGAAGGCTTCAAGCCAGTGCCTGTTGGCAGCCGTAAGGCGCCCCATCCCGTCCATGCAATGCATGAGCACCGGAAGGCTGTAGATGAGCTGTTCGTAGACCTTGCCGTTCTGGTCTGGAAAGAAGGCGATGTAGTCATCGACCGCCGTCTCGCCACGCTCGATTTTCCATGCCGGAGCCGTTGGTCCAAGATCCTCCCAGCCGGTAAATGGCTGACTCCAGTTCTTGGCTTGCGCGGGCTGATTCATGGGGCGATCCTTTTGACACGAAACAAGGCACCGCCAATTGTGGGGACAAGCATTAACACATTCTTGCCCGCATTGATCCAACCGTGCGCTTCGGCGCAACGCGTTTGAAAGGGTGGAGTTGTGGTTAAGTCAGTCCTAATCGCATGTATCAATCGGCGGCGGGTCTATCGCGTTTGGCTGGCTGAATTGGGCCTCCCGATAGCTTCCGCAACGACCGTCGCCTTGAACAGGCCATTGTCGTCCACTGCATCGGGTAAGAGGTGTTTTTCAATGCGGATTTCGACCTCGGGATCGGCCGCGCCAATTTGGGTGACGGCGGCGAGCGCGGCAGTACGCGCCGAGGACTCCGCAAGCGCAAGTGCCGCAGCACCCGACAGGAGCATCTCGACGCCTGATGGAGAATGCACACGGTAAACCCCGCTGCCGTCGCCCTCGATCGTTACCGTGATCGAGCGCGAGACCACGCCGGTGGCTGCACCTACCGCGTTGGCGACTTCGCAGAACGGCGGATAGACGATTTCACAGCCCAGTCGCTCGCCGAGTTCGCCATAGTAAACCTTGACCGGACCACCCACGGCGACAATCGGAATGACGGGCGATATTGCAACTTTCGCAAGGCCCCGCTTTCCCTCGCCGCCACACACCGCATTGAGTAACGCTTCGCCGCCCGCGACGGGGCCAAGGGCAAGATCAAGCACGACCCTGCCGGTCAATCGGACCGTTTCGCTCCACACGTCCGTACAGAAGGCGATAACCCGCTCTTCAGTGCCCATGCGCATGTCCATGAACCTGACGAGAAGCTGGGCCGCCAGCAGGGCCGCCGGCTTCGACCAATTTGCCTGACGATCCAGTACATGCGATGCGTCAGATGGCGTGAAGCCACAGAGTTGCACCAGACCCTTTCGCCTGAGCGAAAGCAGTGCGCGCTGCGCCGACGATGAAACCGCGACCTTGCGGAGTGGTTTCGGGCGGTCGGAGACCAATGCAAGAATTTCGAGCTCGCGGGTGGATAGCCCAGCCGGTACGATCTGCTCCCTTGTACCGAAGGGCTTCACCACGAACTTGCCGTGCATCGAGCCGCCTTCCGTATCGGCGAGATCGGCTTCCAGCATGGCGATTACTTCCGGATAGCGCTCGCCGATGAGCGACACCGGAACGACACGCTGCGGGCCAACAGCGAATGCGCCGTTCAGGCCGATCTGGACTTCGCTATCGCCACCCAATCCAATCGTCTTGACGTCGATGGCCTTGACCATGGTGCGCCAGCCGCCGACTTCTGCTCCTTGTTCAGCAATTTTGGGGCGGCGATCCATCAGCACACCCAAATCCGTTGTGGTCCCTCCCATGTCGGACATGATGAAACTGGCAAGGCCCGAAAGCCAAGCAGCCCCGACAAGGCTTGCTGCGGGACCAGAGAGCACCGTTTCAATTGGTTTGCGTGCGACCGATTGGGCCAGCGCCAGCGACCCGTCGCCCTTCACAATCATCAGCGGGCAATCGATGTGAAGCTGCCGCATGGCCCGCTCCACCGCATCAATCAGCGTGGATATCCGCGAGATCAGCCGCGCATTCAGCACCGCCGTCATGGCGCGGCGCGGCGCGTCGAGATCGGAGGAAAGTTCGGTTGATAGCGTGACCGGTTTCCCTGTCAGCCTTGTCACAATTTCGCCCGCCACGCGCTCATGAGCGGGGTTGCGAACCGCGAAGGCGCTTGCGATCGCAAACGCATCGACGTTCATTGATTGAACCGCAGCTTCAAGCCCGGCGATATCAAGCGGCACAATCACATCGCCATTGTGATCGTGCCCGCCCTTCACCATGGCGATGGGAATGCCCGGAAACGATTTTGCGATCCCGGTGCGCTCGCTCATGCCGGAATCAAATCCGACCAGCACAACCCCTACGCTGCTGCCATGGCCTTCCACTACGGCGTTTGTTGCAAGCGTTGTCGAAACGCTGACCAGTGAGATATTTTCCGGCTTCAATCCTTCAGGAAGCCGCTCGACAGCCCGTGTGATCGCTTCGGTGACGCCAATGGCGAGATCGCCTTTCGTGGTGAGCGCCTTGGCCGATGCCACGACCTTGTGGCCCTCTGCTTCGATGACTGCGGCGTCGGTATAGGTCCCCCCCGTATCGACGCCGATAAAATATTGCCGGCCCATGGAAATCCTCGCGAATCCCGCCAATCCGTGGTGTCATGGCGCAAACGAAGCAGAAGGTGGAAGCAGTTTATGCCGTTCAATGCAAGTCTGGGCAAAGCATGGGGATTGACCACGGCAGAGATTGACGCAATGCGCCTGCTGAAAACACCGGAGCGTGTCCAGGATTTCATTTCGGCCATTCCCTGCAATTTTGAAACCGATGGCGACACGTGTCATTCGGTACGCACGGTGCTTGCGCGAAACGAAGCGCATTGCATTGAAGCTGCCTTTGTGGCCGCTTGCGCGATGGCGCTTCATGGGTTGCCGGCACTTCTGATGGATTTCCAGGCGCAAGGCGACGATGACCACGTTGTTGCGTTGTTTAAACACGGCAATCACTGGGGCGCCGTTTCCAAGAGCAACAAGATCTGGCTGCGCTGGCGTGATCCGATCTACCGCTCCTTGCGGGAACTGGCCATCAGCTACTTCAACGAATATGTCACTGCAGACCGCAAGACTTTGCGCAACTATTCCAGGCCATTCGACATTGGCAAGTATGATCCCGACTACTGGGTGACGCGCGGCGACGGCTGCTGGGAAATGGCCGATGAGATTGACAGCTCTCGTCATTATCCATTGGTGTCGCCGGCTCAAAGCCGCCGCCTGCGCCGGCGCGAAAGCTTCGAGCAAAAAATCGACGCCATCTGGCAATACCGTCCCCAGGACCACCGTCAGAACTGAGCGAAGCGCGCCGGGCATTCAGGCGATTGGAGAAAGGCAATGGAATATGATGCCGTAGTCATTGGTGCTGGCCACAATGGCCTTGCAGCTGCAGTGCATCTGGCCAAACGCGGCTGGAAAGTCGGCATCTTCGAGCGCAACGAAGTGGCGGGAGGTGCAGTGCAAACCCGCGAAGTCACCCTTCCAGGCTTTCGCCACGATCTGTTCGCGATGAATCTCAGCATGTTCGCAGGCTCGCCATTCTTGCGCGAGCACGGCGAGGCGTTGACCCGCCACGGCCTTGCCTTTGCGCCGGCCGAGCATTGTTTCGCTACGCCGTTCCCGGATGGTTCATGGTTTGGTGTAAGCAAGGATGTGGCCCAGACGGTGGCCCGCGCCCATGCCCTTTCGGCGCATGATGCCGTCGCCTGGAATGCGCTGCTCCAGCGCTTTTCGACTGATGCTCCCCATATATTCGGTTTGCTTGCGAATCCGATGCCATCGTGGGGTGCGGCTAACGTCGTTTGGCATGCCTGGCGCGCCAATGGCACTGCGTGGTTGCTGGATACCCTCAAGCTGCTGGTCTCTTCGCCTCGCGCCTGGCTCGACGAAAATTTCGGTGATCCGCGCATCAAGGCCACTCTTGCTGCCTGGGTCATGCATCTCGATTTCGCGCCTGATATCGCAGGTGGTGCGCTTTTTCCCTATCTAGAGGCCACGGCCAATCAGAGTTTCGGAATGGTGATCGGCAGGAATGGTGCCGACACGATGATAACGTCCCTGACTGGGTATTTGAAGGAACTCGGCGGTGACGTTCATCTTGGCACCGAAGTCGCTGCCATTGAGACTTCAGGAGGCGCCACATCCGGTGTCACATTGAAGGACGGGAGGAAAATCACCGCCCGCCGGGCCGTAATTGCAAATGTCGTTCCGCAACTGGTGTTCGGCAGACTGCTCAAAGGAAATGACAGTGACACCCGGGTGGCCCGCAGCATGAAGGCCTTCCGTCCTGGCCCAGGCACGAGGATGATCCATATCGCTGCCGATGATCTGCCAGACTGGTCAGCGAGTCCCGAGTTGCGCCGATTTGCCTATGTCCATCTTGCGCCTTCCTACGAGCAGATGTCGCGCACCTACAACGAGGCAATGGCCGGGCTGTTGCCCGCCGAGCCGGTTCTGGTCGTGGGCCAGCCCACCGCCATCGACCCGTCCCGCGTACCTGATGGCAAGCACGTCTTGTGGATCCAGACCCGCGTGGTGCCAGCAACCATTGTTGGTGACGCGGGAGAAACCATCGCTTCGCGTGACTGGACCGAAGCAAAGGAAGCGCTTGCCGACCGCGCCATGGCGATCATCGAGCGCTATGCTCCGGGCTTCGGCGGGAAAATTTTGGCCCGCGCCGTGTTCTCGCCCCAAGACCTCGAAGCTGAAAACCCCTGTCTCGTCGGCGGTGATAATCTTTCCGGCAGCCATCACCTTAGCCAGAACTTCCTGTTCCGTCCCGTGGCTGGTTGGAGCCGTTATCGTATGCCCGTCAAGAACCTCTATATCTGCGGTGCAGCAACATGGCCGGGCGCCGGTGTTGGCGCGGGCTCTGGCTACATGCTGGCAAAAATGCTGGCAGGGAAATGAGAGAGGACCCGCCTACCCGCCCGTGACCGGCGGGAAAAACGCAATCTCCGTTGCCCCAAGCACCGCCGTTTCAAATCCGGCATGTTTCTGGTTGACCGCGGCGCGGATGGTGCGGAGATCACTGAAGGCCATCGCGTAAGCTTCGTCCCTGGCCTTTAACCACTCGATGAGGTCCGCCACTGTCAATACATCCTCCGGCAGCTCGACATCCTCTTGTCCGATGCCAACCTGTTGCCTGAGCCTTGCGAAATACAGAAGCTTCATCAATCTTCAATCACGTGATGCAGGCCGGCGCGGAAGTAGTCGTATCCTGTGTAGAGTGTAAGTCCCGCGGCGATCCACAGGCCAAAGATGCCGATCGCCGTGACATAACCAAAAATCTCGTCGCCCGCCGGACCTGCGATGAGAAAGCCAATAGCCACCAGTTGTACAGTGGTTTTCCATTTTGCAATTTTTGTGACTGGAACCGAAACCTGTAACTCGCCGAGGAATTCACGAAGACCTGAAACCAGCACCTCGCGCGACAGGATGATAATCGCCGCCCAGACGTGGCCACCATAGAGGATCCCATCGCCGGCGAGAACCAGAAGCACCACCGCGACAAGAACCTTGTCGGCAATAGGGTCGAGCATGCGCCCCAGTATGGATTGCTGTTGCCATTTGCGCGCCAGATAACCATCGAGCCAGTCAGTGAGGGCGGCAAGAATGAAAATGCCGAGCGCCCACCAGCGTGCAGCATTGCCACCCAGCATGAGCAGACCCGCCACCAGTGGTACCGCCAGAATTCGCCCATAAGTGAGTATGTTCGGAAGGTTCCACACCTTCGAACCGGCGACAGGTTTATGGACTTCGACCTTGCTCATCGTTCCCTATTCTGCGCTTTCATGGAAGTGATCGTAAATAGCCTTGGCCAGCTGGCCGCTGATCCCTTCCACCGCCGCGAGGTCGGTAACGCTCGCGCGTGACACAGCTTTGGCTGATCCAAAAGCGTGGAGCAAGGCCTTCTTGCGCGAGGCTCCTATGCCGGAAATTTCATCAAGCGGATTGACGCCGATGGCCTTGGAGCGCCGCGCCCTGTGGCTACCGATGGCAAAGCGGTGCGCCTCGTCTCGCAGGCGCTGGATATAGTAGAGCACGGGATCACGCTGATCGAGCATGAAGGAGGGCTTGCCAGGCACATAAAAATGCTCGCGTCCCGCGTCCCGGTCGGGTCCCTTTGCCACACCAGCGAGGCAGATATCGTCGATCCCGAGATCGGCAAACACCCCTTGCGCAGCACTAAGCTGGCCCTGCCCGCCGTCGATCAAAACCACGTCGGGCCACACCTGGGCTTCACCTTCGCTCGTTTCTCCGCGGCTCCCATGCTCCTTGATCAGGCGGCTAAACCGGCGGGTAAGCACCTCGCGCATCATGCCGAAATCGTCTCCCGCAATCTCCTCGGATTGAATGTTGAACTTGCGATATTGCCCTTTGATGAAGCCGTCAGGCCCGGCCACGATCATCGCCCCCACTGCCTGAGCACCTTGAATATGCGAGTTGTCATAAACTTCGATGCGGCGCGGCGGTTCCACCAGCCCGAACACCCGCTGTACCCCATCGAGAAGCCTGATCTGCGACGAGGATTCGGCCATTTTGCGCCCCAGCGCCTCGCGCGCATTGGTCAGCGCATGGTCGGCCAGCATCTTCTTTTCGCCACGCTGCGGAACAACAATTTCAATCCGCCGTCCCGCATGGGTAGCGAGCGCCTCCTCCAGAAGTGCGCGCTCTTCGATGTCTTGCGACAGCAGGATAAGTGCTGGTACCGGCTTGTCGTCATAAAACTGGGCCAGGAAGGACGCCAGGATTTCGCCGGATGAAAGCGATTTGTCGGCACGGGGATAATAGGCGCGCGTACCCCAGTTCTGCCCGGCCCGGAAGAAAAATACCTGGATACAGGTCTGCCCGCCCTCTTGATGCAGGCCGAAAACATCCGCCTCGTCCACCGTTTCGGGATTGATGCCTTGCTGTTGGGTGACAAAGCTCATCGCCTGAATGCGGTCGCGGATACGCGCAGCTTGTTCATAGTCAAGTTGCCCGGCTGCAGCTTGCATTTGCGCGGCAAGCTCAGCCTTCACCACCTTGCTCTTGCCGTCGAGAAACGCTTCAGCAGCGCGCACCAATTCAGCATAGGCAGGTGGCTCCACGTAGCCGACGCAGGGCGCCGAACAACGCTTGATTTGGAACAGCAGGCAGGGCCGCGTACGATTTGAAAAAACACTGTCATTACAGGACCTTAAAAGAAATGCCTTCTGCAAGGTATTAATTGCCCGGTTGACCGCTCCGGCCGATGCAAAAGGCCCGTAATAATTGCCCTTCCGGTTGCGCGCACCACGATGCTTGGCGATCTGCGCGACCTCGTGATCCTTGGCAATGAGGATATAGGGAAACGACTTGTCATCCCGAAGAGTCACGTTGAAGCGCGGCCTGAGTTTTTTGATCAGGTTGGCTTCCAGCAGCAACGCTTCCGCCTCGGTGGACGTCGTTACGAATTCCATGTTGCAGGTGAGTGCGATCATTGCCGCGATGCGGTTGGTGTGGCCGCCAAGCCGCGTATAGTTCGCCACCCGGTTCTTCAGATTGCGCGCCTTGCCGACATAGATAGCATCGCCCTTGGCATCGAACATGCGATATACGCCAGGCTTGGCCGGCAGCCGCTTGACGAAGTCACGGATGACGTCCGGACCGTTCCGTCTCGCCTCGATATCCTCTGATTCCACGTCGCTCATGCTGCCTATATGGGGCCTCTGGCGGCCCTGCGGCAAATCACTCCCGGCCGAGCGCCCACTCCTCCACCCCTAACATGAGATAGCGGCAGATCGCGGCAACAACCAGATTGTGGTCATCGCGTTGAGGCGGGCCTGAAACAGTGACCGCGCCGACCACGCCTGTGCCCCGGATGTGGATCGGAAAACTGCCGCCATGCGGCGCATATTGCAGCGGATCGACGCCACGGTCCGGTCCCAACTCCGAACCTTTTTTGAGGAGATCACGGCCAAAACCATATGAGCTTCGAAAATAGCGAAGCGTCACATTGCTCTTGCGCCGCACCCACTCGGCATTATCCGGCGATGTGCCGGCCATGGTAAAATAGAACAATGGACGGCCGTGCATGCGAATATCGATGGCGACCGGCGTGCCCCGCTTCAATGCCTCGTCGCGGATGATCGCACCCAGTTCCCAGGCTGAAGTCTCGTCGAACGCATCGAACTGCAAGCGCAGTTCCTGTTCATTGATCCGGGCGATATCGTCGTCAAGACTCATGGCGTCTCCCCTACTCCTTGACCCCCATCACATCGTCGGTCTGCCAGAACAGGTGTGAGCCGCTGTCGAGCGCGATCATCTGTCCGGTGAGCGAGGGCTGGGAAAGGATATAGCGGACCGTGGCGCAGATTTCTTTAGGAGAAACGCGCCGCTGCAACAGGGTGAGTTGCGCCTGCCTGGCGAACTCTTCTTCACTCATGCGCGAACTGGGCAGAGTTGGCCCGGGCCCGATCGCGTTGACCCGGATGCGCGGCGCAAATGCCTGTGCCATGGTCTGGGTCACCGTCCACAGTGCCGCCTTGGCCGCCGTGTAGGAGAAGAATTTCGGGTTGAGCCGCAGAATGCGGTTATCGATTAAGTTGATGATATTTCCAGCAGTTTGGGCAGGCAACTGAGCAGCAAAGCCCTGTGCCAGGAACACCGGCGCCCGCAGATTCACGTTGTGGTGCCGCGACCAACTCTCGGGCGTCATCGTGTCGATCTCGTCTGGCTCAAACACCGAAGCATTGTTGATCAGCGCCGTAAGGCCACCCAGCGCTTCCGACGCATCGGCAATAATGCGGCCCGGCACCGAAACATCCGACAGATCGCCTGCGATCACCACCGCGCGCCGGCCCAGCTTTCCCACCAGATCAGCAGCTTCCTCGCCCTCATCGCGCGAGCTGTTGCAATGGATGGCAACATCCCAGCCATCCGCCGCCAGATCGAGTGCCAATGCCCGGCCGATCCGCCGCGCCGCCCCCGTGATGAGAACGGCCTTCACGATTCAGCGGTCCGCAAGGATGACGTAGTGCTTGCGGATCTTTTCGACTGTCTCCCAGGTTCCTTTGAAACCGGACGGGATGATGAAGGCGTCGCCCGCCTTGAGCGTCCACTTCTTTCCCTTGTCATTGGTCAAAATCGCCTTGCCTGCAGTGAAATGGCAGAACTCCCACTCCTTGTAGTCGATCGTCACCTTGCCCGGTGTGCACTCCCAGATACCGCAATGGAGCCGGTCCTTCTCGCCTTTCCAGTGGTTCCAAGTCTTCGTCTTGTATGAGCCCGAGATGCGCTTTTCGGCCTGTCCGGCATCCATCTTTGGCGCCATCTTGCCGCTTGTTTTCATCACCAGGATGTCTGCCATGCTTATTCTTCCTCTTTTGCTTTGTAGATCACCGGATATTCAGGCATTTCGCCGGACCCATCGCCTTCGCACTTGCCCTGATAACGATACTCGAGAAGTTTGAAGCCATAATCCTTCCATCGATAGAGCGCCGTTGACCCGCAATCGCCAATGCCGCGAAATTTGACGAAAGTCATGAGCGTTTTGGAGGCCGGATTGAAATCCTCGAACCCGATTTCCAGAGTAGCGCCCCAACCGAACTCATCGCTGAATTCGGGAAAACTCAGGGCGCGAAGTTCGTATTCGTCGCGCGCGAAAAGGATGGCGCTGCCCTGATACGCGCCGCGAATGCAGCCCACCACATAAAGCGTCTTTCCCGCGCCGAGGATAAAGGATTCGACCTGATAAACGGATGGGTCAGCGTTCTCGCCAAGCCACTGGCACGATGAAGCCGGACTAAGTTTGAGGATATCGGCCTTGAATGCCTCGGCATCCACCCCCGCAAGCATCGTACCGGGTTTTGCACCGGGAACTGCCATGACCTGGTCCGAGTTCCCCACCCGGCCCTGCTGCTCGTCGATCCACAAAAGAATAGCGGCAAGGCCGGAGAGCGAAAATCCTACAGATTGCGGACCTTCACTCGCACCGAATACAATCGTCACATGCTGGCCCTTTTTTAGTCCGGCAAACACCCGGGGCAATGCCTCCTCGGCGGCGAACCCGAAGGAAATGCCGTCATCCTGTGCCTCCGCCGAAATCGCCATCACTTCGGAATTCGCAATCGAGATGGAGATTAGCTCCCCGGCAACGGGCTGTGGCACATTCTTGGCCGCGAGCAAAAGTGTCCAGCCTTCATCAACGCCCGCTGCCCGCGCAATCTCCAGCCTGTAGCCCTGCCCGCCCATCGCCAGACCGCCATTGCCAGTTACCTCGGCAACGCAGCGCCCGTCATTGTCGCAGGTCCCGCGCCAATCCCTGACATTTTTCGAGCCAGCCGCCATAGCCGGGCAACCAAATATGAGGAGAAGCAGGACCAGAACCGCTTGCTTCATTTTCCTCTCTCTTCCGCGCCTACGAATTTGGCCAATAGCTCCTGTTTGCTCGGCTGGAAATCCGATGCTATCCACCAGTCCTCCATCTGCCGCAGTAACTCGCCCAATGTTGGCCCGGCAGGATAGCCCAGATTCATAAGGTGACGGCCACTGACGGGCAGAGCCGGAATGGGCCACCTCTCCGGCAGACCAAAGAGCCTTGTCCATGCCGCATCGTGGGCCGCGGCACGCGATCTCGCCCAGGCGAGGCGCACGCCGTCCTTCCAGGCCTGCACGCCCATTCCATAAAGAATTATCCGTTGCTCCCGTTCACGCAGCTTCGGTGACAATACCGGTGCCGAGGCCATGCCCTCAATCCTCTTGCCCTCGTCATTGGACAGCCGCAACCTATCCTTGAGATCGTCGGGATCGGCCGCGATCAACATCATCCGGCACAGCGGATCAGGCGCCAGACCCAGCACTGCATCTGCTTTTCCCATTCGCGCGAGCGCCGTGAATTGATCCTTATACGGAATAACATGTTCAAGGATGCCGGCCCTGGCCATGACCCGGAGCGTCGGCGTCGCACGTGGTGCTACGAGCAGCTTGAAAAACTCCTGGTGAACACGCTCGGCCGAAAGCTGGTCAAGTCCCTTCCGATGCTTGACGCAAGCAGCCAGTCCATCACGGTCAGGCACACCGCTGCCATAACGCGCATGGAAGCGGAAGAAGCGCAGGATGCGCAGATAATCCTCTTTGATGCGCGCGTGCGGGTCATCGATAAACCTGATTCTCTTTCTCAAAATATCGCGATAACCACTGACAAAATCATGGATCTTTCCGCCCGCGTCACAATAGAGCGCATTCACGGTAAAATCCCGGCGGCGGGCATCGCGCTCCCAGTCGGAAGTGAATTCCACCCGCGCCTTGCGTCCAAATGTTTCCGCATCGACCCGCAATGTCGTCACTTCGTAAGGTGTACCATCGCAGGTGAGAGTCACCGTGCCGTGCTCAATGCCGGTGGGATGAACCCCAAGCCGGGCCGCCTTGCCCGCGCGCATGATTTGCTCAGGCAAGAGAGTAGTTGCGACATCGACATCGGCGACCGGCTCCCCCAGGAGTGCATTGCGAACCGCACCACCGGCAACGCGTGCCTCACCACCCGCCGCCGATATGGCACTAAATACCCGGCGAAGGCAGGGAGACTCGAGCCAGCTCTGACCTGCGAGAGAAGGAAGCGTCATCATGGTGCCGCGTAGAGACGATCATAGAGGTTTTTGATCATGCCGGCGGTGGCCCCCCAGATGTAGCGGTCTTCAAACGGCATGGCATAGAAGAACCGTTCGCGCCCTTGCCACATGCGGCTGTGCCGCTGATGATTGCCGGGTGACATCAAAAAGCGCAAGGGCACTTCAAATACCGCCGCGACTTCGTTGGGCTCAGGCACAATCTCAAAGCCGGGACGCACCAGCGCGACAACGGGAACAACGTGAAATGATGTGCCCGTGAGATAACCGTCGAGAAAGCCTACCGGCTCGACGAACGCTCGTGAAACGCCGGTTTCTTCTTCGGTTTCGCGTAGCGCCGCCGCAATCACGTCCGCGTCGCCGGCATCGATTTTGCCGCCTGGAAATGCGACCTGCCCCGAATGACTTTTGAGATGCTCGGTGCGTTGCGTCAAAAGCACAGTCAATTCGGGCTCGCGCATGACCACAGGAACAAGAACCGCAGCATCGCGCCGCAGCGTGTCTTCCGGAACGATCCGCGCTTGTGGATTGAGATCGTCATCGCTGCGGCCATGCAATGCGGGCGGCGCGGCAAGCAGATGTTTCGCTGCCAGTCCTCGGAACTCGGCTGCATCGAAAGCAAACATCAGGTCTCGAAACCGATCTCGCCGGCTGGCTTCATCGGCCAGAATCGTCCGGATGACCAGACGCCGAACCAGCCATCGCAAACAGTCCCATGCTCAACCAGATCATAAAACAGCGCGCGGGATACCAGCGCTTCCAGCCGCGCACGCACCAGCACATAAGGCTTTAATCCGCCGGTGCGTTCCTCATCGCTAACCCGCAAAGGATGCGCGTCGTCAAGTGCAACCACATCGTCGGCATTTGTTTCAAATGTAATGATTTGGTTTTCGGACTCACCCGAAACATTCATCCGAATGGCGACAAACGGCGCGTCGTCGACGCGGATGCCGCATTTTTCCACCGGCGTGACGAGATAGTATTTGCTGTCTTCATCGTGCCGCAGCACCGAGGCAAACAGCTTCATTAGCGGCTTCCGCCCGATCGGCGAATTCATGTAAAACCATGTGCCATCCTGGGCGATCCGCATGTCGATATCGCCGCAGAATGGCGGATTCCACAAGTGAACCGGCGGAAGACCCTTGCGTGAGGCAATATCCTTCAATCCCTTCAAGGGGTTGCTGGCGTCACTCGGGGGATCGCTTTTATGCCTCAGTATGGTCATTCTCGTTCACGAGGATATCATTAACGTCTATCCTGTTAGCTGGCGAAGAATCGGTTTTGTGCCTTCTTTGCGACAGACCCTCAAACTATAGTGGGCCCCATGGCAATCATCAACGAAGCAGACAAGCATATCGTGGACGAACTCGAAAAGACCGGAGCCCGGCTTGAGAAAGTCCGTCAATCTATCTGCAAGGTCATTTTCGGTCAGGATCAGGTGATTGACCTGGCATTGACTGCAGTGTTGGGGGGCGGCCATGCCCTTCTCGTCGGCGCTCCCGGACTGGCAAAGACCAAATTGGCCACGACGCTCGGGCGCGTGCTCGGCCTCGAGGAAAAGCGGGTCCAGTTCACCCCCGATCTCATGCCGGCCGATATTCTTGGCTCGGAGGTTCTCGACGAAACCGAGAGCGGCCGCCGCCAGTTCCGCTTCGTGCCCGGGCCGGTGTTCTGCCAATTGATGATGGCCGACGAAATCAACCGCGCCAGCCCGCGCACCCAGTCGGCATTGTTGCAGGCGATGCAGGAACATCATGTGACGGTGGCCGGCGTGCGTCACGATCTGCCGCGACCCTTCCATGTTCTGGCCACGCAGAACCCGATTGAGCAGGAAGGCACCTACCCGTTGCCGGAGGCGCAGCTCGACCGCTTCCTGCTGGAAATTGACGTCCCCTATCCCGGACTTGAAGCTGAACGGCGGATGCTCTTTTCAACCACCGGAACCTCGGAAGCCGATGCCGATACGGTGTTGACCACCTCCGAACTGCTGCACATCCAGCATCTTGTCCGCCTTATCCCGGTGGGCGAACAGGTTGCGGACGCAATCCTCAAGATCGTTCGGTCCGCCCGTCCAGGACCTGAGTCAAGCGAGTTCGTCAACACTAACATTGCCTGGGGACCATCGCCACGCGCCAGCCAGGCCCTCATGTTGGGCGCCAGAGCCCGCGCCATGCTTGGCGGCAGGCTTTCGCCATCAATCGACGACATTCTGGAACTGGCTGGACCGGTCTTCCGCCATCGCATGGCGCTCACCTATACGGCGAGGGCCGAGGGCCAGACCATGGACAGCGTAATAGCGCATCTCAAGACCCTGATCGCCTGACATGCAGGCCCAGCCGGCGCTCATCCTCACGGACCGCGCAGAGCAGGCCTCGCGCGCGCTTCCGCCGCTTCTTGTGGAAGCGCAGAGGATCGCTGCAACTGTGATCCTTGGCGTTCACGGCCGCAAACGCTCGGGTCCGGGTGAGAATTTCTGGCAATATCGTCCATACAGTTTTGGCGATGCCACACAGCGCATCGATTGGCACAAGTCCGCAAGATCCGAGCGCGTCTACATCCGCGAAACCGAATGGGAGGCCGCCAATACGCTGTGGCTCTGGTCCTCGTCATCTCCGTCGATGGATTTCAAATCCCACTTGGCCACGACAACCAAGCGCGAGCGTGCCGAACTGATCGTGCTTGCGCTCGCCTGTCTGGGCATCCGTGCCCATGAGCGTGTGGCAGCCCTAGACGGGCCCTTTTCACCGGGACATGCCAAACCCGCGGTTCTGAGAATTGCTCAATGGCAGCTTGACCGCAAGGCGACGTCCACACTTCCGATGAATGCGCGGTTGAAGCGCTTTTCCACGGTGGTGTTGCTCTCTGATTTTTACGATCCGCCCGAAGAGATCGCCAGCGCCGCCTCATCGCTTGCCGCTCACGGTGTCAACGGTCATCTCGTGCAGATTGTCGATCCTGCCGAAGAAACATTGCCCTATTCAGGTCGCGTTGAGTTCAAGGACATCGCTGGCGGTTCTCGCCATTTCATCGCCGGGAAGACCGAAAACCTGCGGGCGGCCTACCAGGAGAAATTCCAGTTGCAGCGTGACGCCGTGCGCTCGCTGGCACGGCGCATGGGCTGGAGCTTCGCGGTTCATCGCACCGACCAGTCGGCCACCAGCCTGCTCTTGTCGCTGCACGGCTTGATCGGCGGCGAGAAGAGTCGCGTCGCCGCGCAAAGGGGCGGATAGGCGATGCCGCTGCTTGAGGCCATCTCATTCACTCTGCCCTGGGCGCTCGCCGGATTATCCGCACTTCCGGTGA
>JANMMJ010000270.1:0-16636 GCA_031373255.1 Hyphomicrobiales bacterium | reverse complement strand
GATCAACCGGCGGAAAACCCGGTTCCGGAAGTGATCAAGGCACAGCTGGTTTGGGAGGACCTCGATTCATGGGTGACGCCCAACGAGAAGTTCTTCAGCATCGCGCATTTTGACCGCCCGGCTATCGACGGCAGTACGTGGAAACTGGATGTCGACGGACTGGTCAACACGCCCCTCAGCCTGTCACTCGCCGATCTCAAGGCACGGCCGCGCCAGGAGGTGGTGTTCACGGTGGAATGTTCCGGCAATCACGGCTTCCCGTTCTTCACCGGCGGCATCGGCAATGCGCGCTGGGCAGGTACGCCGCTTGCGGCCCTTCTCCAGGAGGCGGGTGTGAAAGACAACGGCATCGAAGTTGTCTTCTGGGGCACCGATACCGGAGACATCGCAGTGAAGGATGATACTCGCGATGTCAAAATGCACCAGAATTTCGCGCGCAGCATGTCGCTCGCCGATGCCATGAACCCCAACAACATCCTGTGCTACGAGATGAATGGGGCGGAACTGCCGGCTCCTAACGGCTATCCACTACGGCTCATCGCACCCGGCTGGTACGGCATTGCCAATGTCAAATGGCTCAAGCGCATCGAGATACGCAGTACACGCTTCATGAGTCTGATGATGGGTCGCAACTACGTCACCATCCGCGAGGAAGACCACAATGGCGAAACGGTGTGGGCCGAGACTTCGGTCGGGCGTTCACTTCTCAAATCCGCGCCGGCCCGCGTGACCCACAGCGATGCAGGTTACCGGATCAGCGGTGCGGCCTGGGGGGCGCCTGTCGCCAAGGTCGAAGTGAAGGTCGATGACGGGCCGTGGCTGGAGGCGAAGATCGATTCCACCGAGGAGGCCGAATACGCATGGAAGATCTGGTATCTTGACTGGCCAGACCCGGCCAGGGGCCAGCATGCGGTAACCTCGCGCGCCACCGACGCGTCGGGACACATCCAACCTGCCATGGACGATCCCTGGATCGCAAAAAAGCATACCTACTGGGAAAGCAACGGGCAGGTCACGCGGCAAGTCAGCATTGCGTGAAAGACCTCCAGCTAACCGCCGCAGCACGGCGCTTCGGCGGAGGCCGGAGCGCAGCATGCCGTCGCAGTCTTGCTTTCCTCCAGCCACCGGTCGCGCGGCTTGCAACTTGCGGCCCGGGGAGAGAGTTCCACGTGGACTGCGCCTTCGACAATCTTGGGCAACAGGGCACGATGGAGCTGCATCGGCCGCACGGCGTCACTCACCTCGAAGGTGAGCCGGGCGTTTGGGTTCAGCGCCAGATGTTCGGAAACTTTGCGGACGATAGCGGAAAATTTGCCCGCAGGCATCCATGCACGCTCCTCGTTGACGTCCCACAACTGCACAAAAATTTCCGTCCATGATTCGGCATTGGCGCCACAATCGAGCGCGTCGAACCGCCCCACTTTTACCTCAGTGACATGATAGCCAGGTTGGATTGCACGGCCATCATAGAAGAAGACAAGGGGCTTCTCCCTGTGACCGGATAGAAAGGTGAGGAGACCACCAACGGTAATATCGCCGGGATTGGTGGCTACTTCGAAATCCTTCTTGTCAGGTGCGAACATCCGGGTTATTCCTTATTTTGATATTTTTAGGATTATCAAAATATGGATGAACGTCAAGCCCTTTCTGCCTTTGGTGCGCTGTCGCAGGAAACCCGGTTACGTATCCTTCGGAAACTTGTCATCGCCGGTCCGGCAGGTCTCGCGGCTGGGGCAATCGCCGGTGAGTTTGAGGTTTCAGCCTCAAATGTGAGCTTTCACCTGAAAGAACTCGAGCAGGCCGGGCTGGTCAGCGCCCGCCGCGATTCTCGATCCATCATCTATACGGCAGCCTATGATTCACTGAGCGCACTCATCCGGTTTCTGATGGAAGACTGTTGCTCGGGCCGTCCGGAAATCTGCGCACCTGCCCTTGCCGCACCCTGCTGCCAACCTGCGGGCAACGCAGCGGCATCGCAGAGGTGAACCGCATGGC
The DNA here is from genome assembly GCA_031373255.1 of Hyphomicrobiales bacterium. Lineage (GTDB taxonomy): Bacteria > Pseudomonadota > Alphaproteobacteria > Rhizobiales > Aestuariivirgaceae > JANMMJ01. The sequence goes on along the minus strand of JANMMJ010000270.1, from coordinate 14,641 downwards.
ACCCCGCAAATACAATGTGCTGTTCCTGTGCACGGGCAACAGCGCGCGCTCCATCCTGGCGGAAAGCATCCTGCAGAAGGATGGTGCGGGACGATTCCAGGCTTTCTCGGCGGGTAGCCAGCCCAAGGGAACCGTCAACCCCTTTGCCATCAAAGTGCTGCGGGCCATGGACTATCCGGCCGAAGGATTCCGTTCGAAGGCCTGGGATGAATTTGCAGGTCCCAAGGCACCCGTGATGGATTTCGTTTTTACCGTTTGCGACGGCGCTGCCGGAGAGGTTTGTCCAATCTGGCCCGGCCAGCCGATGAGCGCGCACTGGGGCATCGAAGACCCCGCCGCGGTCCAGGGCACCGACATCGAGAAGGAAGGCGCCTTCAATCAGGCGGCGCGCTTCATGAAGAACCGGATATCCGCTTTCATCAATCTGCCACTTGAATCCATCGATAGACTGGCGCTCGGCCGAAGTTTGCAGGACATCGGCCAATTCAATGACCTGCAGGCAAGCTGATGATGGATTTCGGGCTGGAGCGAAGGCTGGCGAGCGAATTCATCGGAACGGCGTTCCTGGCCGGCACTGTCGTTGGCTCCGGCATCATGGCGGCATCACTGACGGGTGATACAGCACTTACGCTTCTTGCAAACAGCATTGCCACGGGCGCGATCCTTGTTGCGCTCATCACGGTATTGGGGCCGATTTCCGGAGGCCATTTCAATCCGGCGGTATCGCTGGTGTTCGCGATTTCACGTGGTCTCACATGGCGCGAATTCATGCTTTACACGGCGGCTCAAATCACCGGTGGATTAGCCGGAACGATTTCGGTGCATCTCATGTTCGACCATGCCCTGATTGCGGCATCGGAGAAAATGCGGAGTGGTGGAGCCCAATGGTTTTCCGAATTCGTGGCCTCGTTCGGCTTGATCTTCATCATCCTCGCAGGACTGCGCGTGGCGCGCGGCGCGGTGCCGTGGCTGGTTGGCCTCTACATCACGGCTGCCTATTGGTTCACCGCTTCGACATCATTTGCCAATCCTGCCATTGCCATCGCGCGATCGATCACTGATACGTTCTCCGGCATTCGCCCCGCCGACCTGCCGGGGTTCATCCTTGCGGAGATAGCAGGAGCAGCCGCGGGTCTGGCTGTTTCGGCATGGTTGTTGAAAGGCAGGGCTGCCGCTCCATGATAAAGGTGCCCGATAACGCCTATGCGCGCTTCAGGGCCATGCGCAGGGCGCCGAAGCGCAGGCGGTAGTTGGCTGGCGTCAGGCCGGTCTTGCGGCGGAACAGCCGGCCGAAGAAACTTGTATCCTCGTAACCGGTTTCGTTGGCGATGGCTTCAATGGCGAGATCGGTGGTCTCGAGCATCTGCTTGGCCTCCTCAAGCCGGAGGGCGTGCACGTAGTCAAGCGGCTTCAAGCCTGAGGATTTAGCGAAGCGGCGCACAAAAGAGCGTTCGGCCAAGCCGGACAATGCCACCATGGCGGCGACCGGCGACCTGGACTTGTAGTTCATGGCCAGCCATTCCTGGCATTTGGCGATCACCGCGTCGGATGACTGGCGCCGGCTCATGAGCGAGGCAAACGGCTGCTGGCTGAGGTCGTGCCATTGCAGCACGTAGACCTTGGCAACTTCCATGGCCTCGTTGAAGCCCACGTAACGGGCGATAAGGTAGAGGGCCAGATCCTGCCAGCTCGACCCGCCGCCCGCCATGACGATGCGCTGGGCTTCACCGCTCAGAACCAGCGACCTTTCCAGGTTGACCTTCACGCCCGGATAGTTGTCGGTCAGGGTTCGCACATAGCCCCAGTGGATGGTTGCCTCGCAGTTCCTGAGGAGGCCCGCCTCACCCAGCAACACCGCGCCCGAACAGGCGCTGGCGAGCATGGCGCCCTGTTCGTGGGACCGTTTCAGCCATTGCGCTTCGGCATCATATTTGCCCGCGACACTCTCGCCCGGATTGACGAAAAAATCCGGGATGCAGACGATGCTGGGCTCGGGGCAACCGGTGAAATCATAGTCCGGCTTTACCCAAATCCCATTGGCGGCCTGGAAACCATCCACGCTGCGCGCGACGATATAGGGCCGCATGCGCTGCTCGCCGGCCTCGCCGGTCACGATGAAAGACCAGTCCCTTCCCGGCGACGAGAACAGGTCAAACATCCCATAAAGTGCGGACGCCGTGACTTCCGGCACCGCGAGAATGGCAACGTTGATGCGCGTATCCTGAGTGTCCATGGCAGAAATGACCGGATTGCAACGCTTTTGACTTTAACCCTCTTCCACCGCCGGTACTAGGGTGCCTGACAGTGATTGGAGGATATTGACATGACCATTGAGGCACTACGCAGTTCGCTGCGCGGAGAACTGCTGGAACCCGGAAGTCCCGCCTATGACGCGACGCGCGTTGTGTGGAACGGGATGATCGACCGGCGGCCTGCCATGATCGCCAGGTGCCGGAACGCCGCGGATGTCGTTACCTGTGTCAACCATGCCCGGGCGCAGGGTCTGTCGATTGCCGTGCGCAGTGGCGGACACAATGTGGCAGGCTATGCGGTCTGCGAGGGCGGGATCATGATCGACATGTCGCCGATGAACGGGGTCCGCTTGGCACCTGGACTGGACCGGGCCTTTGTCGAAGGCGGCGCCACCTGGGGCGATGTCGATGCGGCCACAACGCCATTTGGCCGCGCCACGCCGGGCGGGCTGATTTCGGCAACGGGGGTCGCCGGACTGACCCTTTCGGGCGGCATCGGCTGGCTCAGGGGCACCCATGGGCTTAGTTGTGACAATGTAATCGCCGCCGATGTCGTGACGGCGGATGGAATGCTTATCCAAGCCAGTGAAAGCGAAAACCCCGACCTCCTCTGGGCGCTCAAGGGCGGCGGAGGAAACTTCGGCATCGTTGTCAATTTCGAGTTCCGCCTGCATCCGGTCGCGGCCGAAACGATGTTCTGCGCACCGCTCTATGCGGAAGAACAAGCCAATGAAATCCTGCCGAAATGGCGCGACTACATGGCGTCCGCCCCGGACGAAGTGAGCGGGCTTGCTGAATTTTCAACCATTCCCAACGATCCCGCCTATCCCGAAAATACCTGGGGCCGGCGCGTGGTGGCCCTTGCAACGGTTTATGACGGGCCGGCCGATGAGGGGGAGCGGGTCATGCAACCCCTGCTCGGCTTCGGCGAACCGCTGCTCGATTTCAGCGGCCGCATGCCGTACCGGGTGCTGCAAACCCTTTATGACGGGCTGTTTCCCAAGGGCCGCGACCGCTGCTATTGGAAATCAAGCTATCTTGCCGGGCTCGACAACACTGTCATCGGTGAGATCACAGCGTGGCTGGCAAAACGCCCTTCCGAGATGACCTTTGCCTCGATCTGGAAATTCGGGGGCGCGGTGCAGCGCGTTGCGGCCGATGCGACGGCCTTTGGCGACCGCTCCATGCCGTTCATGCTCAGCCTCGACGCGATCTGGTCCACTGCCGCCGGCGATGACGCCAACATGAGCTGGGTGCGGGACTGCTGGCGCGATATGAAGCGCCATTCCACGGGCCGCCTGTACTTGAACTTTCCAGGCCTCGGAGAGGGCGAAAACCTGGTGCGCGATGCGTTTGGCGCCGAGACCTATGCCCGGCTGCAGAAGATCAAGGGCAAGTATGATCCGGGCAACCTGTTCCGCATGAACCAGAACATCCTGCCGCGATAGCACTCCCGGCTGGCAGGCCTGCGTTTATTGACCTTGGAGTGCGGCGGCTTTTTCTCTAAAAAGGCTACATCTTCAATTCATTAACTGCCGGGATTTCACATGCCAGCCTATCGTTCACGCACATCCACTCATGGCCGCAACATGGCGGGGGCCCGCGGACTTTGGCGCGCCACCGGCATGAAGGATGGCGATTTCGGCAAGCCGATCATTGCGGTGGTCAATTCGTTCACGCAGTTTGTGCCAGGCCACGTTCACCTCAAGGATCTCGGCCAGATGGTGGCGCGCGAGATTGAGGCGGCTGGCGGCGTTGCCAAGGAGTTCAACACCATCGCCATCGACGATGGCATCGCCATGGGGCACGACGGCATGCTCTATTCGCTGCCGTCGCGCGAGATCATTGCCGACAGCGTTGAGTATATGGTCAATGGCCATTGCGCCGATGCCATGGTGTGCATTTCGAATTGCGACAAGATCACGCCCGGCATGCTGATGGCCTCGCTTCGCCTCAATATTCCCTCGGTGTTCGTGTCCGGCGGGCCGATGGAGGCAGGCAAGGTCGTCCTGAAAAGCGGCGAGGTGAAGGCCCTCGACCTCGTCGATGCCATGGTGGCCGCCGCCGATGACCGGATCGACGAGGAAGATGTCAAGGCCATCGAGCGTTCGGCCTGTCCGACTTGCGGCTCGTGCTCTGGCATGTTCACGGCAAATTCGATGAACTGCCTGACGGAAGCGCTGGGCCTGTCGCTGCCCGGCAATGGCTCGGTGCTGGCAACGCATGCGGACCGCAAGCGGCTGTTTCTTGAAGCCGGCCACCTGGTTGTCGATCTAGCAAAGCGCTATTACGAGCAGAATGACGAAACCGTACTACCCCGTAATGTTGCCAATTTCGCCGCTTTTGAAAACGCCATGACGCTGGATATCGCCATGGGCGGCTCGACCAACACGGTTCTCCATATTCTTGCGGCAGCGCATGAAGGCGGCATCGATTTCACCATGGAGGACATCGACCGGCTGTCGCGGCGCGTTCCGGTGCTGTGCAAGGTGGCACCGGCCAAGTCGGATGTGCACATGGAGGATGTCCACCGGGCTGGCGGGGTCATGGCGATCCTGGGCCAGCTCGACCATGCGGGATTGATCAACCGCGACAGCCCCACGGTTCACACGCGCAGCATCGGCGATGCCATCGAGCGCTGGGATATCAGCCGCAGCAAAAGCGAGTCCGTGCGGGAGTTTTTTCGCGCCGCGCCGGGTGGCGTGCCCACGCAAATCGCCTTCAGCCAGTCGCGCAAATGGGATGATCTCGACCTCGACCGCAAGACGGGCGTCATTCGCGACGCCGAACATCCTTTCTCGAAGGACGGCGGCCTCGCCATTCTCGCGGGCAATCTGGCGGTAGACGGCTGCATCGTGAAAACGGCTGGCGTGGATGAATCGATCCTCAAATTCACCGGTCCTGCCGTGGTGTTCGAGAGCCAAGATACGGCGGTCAGCGGCATTCTCACTGGCAAGGTCAAAGCGGGCGACGTGGTGGTGATCCGCTACGAAGGCCCGCGCGGTGGACCTGGCATGCAGGAGATGCTCTATCCGACGAGTTACATCAAATCCAAGGGCCTCGGAAAAGCCTGTGCGCTGGTGACAGACGGCCGCTTCTCCGGCGGCACGTCGGGACTTTCCATCGGCCATGTCTCCCCGGAAGCCGAGGAAGGCGGACTGATCGGGCTGGTCAAGACCGGCGACATGATCGAGATCGATATTCCGAACCGAACAATCAATCTTGCTGTCGATGATGCCGAGATCGCCCAGCGGCGCAAGGCAGAAGAAGCGCGTGGCAAGAATGCCTGGAAGCCTTCCGAGGCACGTCCGCGCAAGGTGACGACAGCACTTCGCGCCTATGCCGCCTTTGCCACAAGTGCGGCCAAAGGAGCCGTGCGCAGCGTGCCCTGAGGAGTTTGCATACCGGCGAGGTGCTTGGTTGGCTTGGGCACTGAGTCTGAGTCTATGTAAAGGCGTCCTGCCTGATTTCTGTAACTGAGGATTGCGCGGTTTTTTGCAGCCTTTCCTCGATATCGGTCCAGAAGCGGCGGAGCAGGCGCCGCTTGTGAATGCGGTTCAAGTGCGGAAACATGCCTCTCAAAGGCAAGATTGCGCCTTCGCCATAACCGTCAATCAAAACGAAATGGCGAGCACCGGCTGGATCGGCTGCATAGACAATATTGTGCGGGGCGAGCGCACCCAGGGTTATAGCGGACGCATCCAGCTGGCCGCAAAACACCTCAAGATCGCCGCGCATTCGATCACCAAAGGCGCCATCGGCGATCAGTCTGGGCAATTTCGGCGCCAGTCGGCCATCGGCGCCCCGCATCGCCCTGACAAACATGCCCAGCCCCAGATCGGTATCGCAGAAACCGTAGGAACGGGCGAGGAAGCGGTCGCAATCCTCTCCCTTTCCGATCAGAATCAGCTGCTCGCGGACTTCCCTGGCAAAAAGGTTAAAGGTCCAGGTCGGGGAAAGCCTGTTGTAGAAGGTTGCCGAGGCCCTCCGGTGCTCGAGAAAATCCGCGCGCATGACCTTAATCAGCAATTCGCGATTCATTGGATGCGCGAAAACCAACCGGCTTACGCCGCGTGCCAGTGGCTTTCGATCCTTTAGCTTGAATTCGTGCATTGGCTGAATCATTCGGGCGTTTCAGCTTCATCTAGCAAGTCCGACCCAGCAGAGACACAAAATAGGCGCAGCGTAGTTTGGCGTAGCCAAGTAGTTCGTTTTGCAATCAAAGATTGCAATGACAGATTATGGCCAAAATGCGACTGGGACTTTCCAAATCACAATAAGTTTAGTAAAATAATCTTGTGCCGTCTAAACTTTCCACGATTCTGATGATGCCGTTCTCCGCTGTGGCGCTGGCCACCGGGGCGAAATCCTTTCGTGACAATCCGATTATCGGGTCGCCTGCCCTGAACCGCAGAGGCCTGCATGCAAAGCGCGTAAAGCTGGCGCATGACATGGCATGGTCGCGGCGGCGGCGGCTCGAACATCTGGTTTCAGCAGAAGATCGCGATGCGTTCATTCAGAATGGCTTTATCCTCCGGCATAATTTCCTTGCCCCGGAAATTTTCGCGCGAATGAAGCGCGCAGTTATGGAATTTCAGGCGCCGGCGCGTGAAATGGTGCAGGGCGATACAATCACGCGGCGTATGGCGCTGGATGGGGCGGCTCTCAAGGCCCTGCCCGAGGTCCGCGCCCTGATCAATCGCAACGACTGGCGCGGCATGATGCGCTATGTGGCGTCCTATAACCACGAGCCGCTCTATTACATTCAGACAATACTTTCCCACATCAATGAAGGTGCGCCCGATCCGCAGACAAACCTGCATTCGGACACCTTTCATCCCAGCATGAAGGCCTGGCTGTTCCTGACAGATGTGGCTGAGGACGAAGGGCCATTTGTATTTGTACCGGGTTCGCATCGCATTACGCCCGAGCGACTGGCCTGGGAGCATGCAACAAGCATTCGTGCCGCGGAAGCCGTCGACAAGTATTCGGCGCGCGGGTCGTTTCGCGTCGAACCTGGTGACCTTGAGCGCATGCGATTGCCGGCGCCCAAAGCATTCGCAGTTCCGGCAAATACACTGGTGGTGGCCGATACGGTCGGATTTCACGCGCGAGGCTTTTCGGCAAGGCCGTCACAGCGCGTGGAGATCTGGGCCTACAGCCGCCGCAATCCTTTCCTCCCGTTCACGGGCTTCGATCCTCTCAGCATGCCGGGTGTGGCCGAACAGCGAATTCCGCTGCTCTGGCGCGCACTCGACTTGGGCGAGAAGCTCGGAGTGGCCAGAAATTCCTGGCGTGATGTAGGGTGGAAACAGCCTCTCACCGGGGCCGCCACGCAACCAAACGAAACGTAAACAGGAAACATGATGGGTGCCGCCATTCAAGACCATCCTGAAAAAGTCCGCAGGAAAGCTTCCAAGGACGTCAGACGCCAGCAATTGATTGAAGCCACGCTCGATGTGCTGGCGCGCAAGGGCTATGCCTCCCTCACCATTGCGGAGGTAGCCAAATCGGCTGGCCTCTCGGTCGGGATCATCAGCTTTCATTTCGAGGGCAAGGAGAAGCTGCTCGCCTCTTCGCTGCGCTATCTGGCCGATGAATATTATGCCAACTGGAAAGCAAGCCTTGAAGAGGCGGAAGACAATGCGGCGGCCAAGCTGGAAGCCGTCCTGCTCTCCGACTTCAACGAAACGATCTACACGCCGGCTAAGCTGGCATCGTGGATTGCCTTCTGGGGTGAGACACAGGGCCGTCCGGTCTACGAGGAGATCTGTTCACGCTACGACGAGGAGCGCTCGCGCGTGGTGATGGATCTCTGCAAGGAATTGACCTCGGATGGCGGTTATGCCCATGATCCAAAGTATGTCATGTTTGGGCTTGAGGGCATTTGCGAAGGATTGTGGCTCGGAACGGTTTCGACCGCCGCGCGCATCGATCCCTATATCAATGCCCAAACGGCACAGCGCGTGGTCAAGTCCGCCCTGCATGCGTTTTTCCCGCGGCACTATAGCGGAGTGTGATCTTGCCGGCATTTGAGCTTCCTGAAGACGCCAGAGCCTGGCGGGATAAAGTCCGGGCCTTCGTCGACAGGGAGCTTATGGCACTGGAAGTGCCAGCCGAAATGGACGGCGGCCGCATCGATCCGGCACTGCGCAAAGCGCATGAAGCCTGGGCTATTTCGAACGGCCTGACACTCATGGACACGCCGCAACACCATGGCGGACTGGCGCTGCCTGTGCTCACCCAGACGGTGATCGTGGAGCAGTTCGGGCGTGTCACCAATGCACTCGGCTGGTGCTACGGCGAGGCGCAAGGCTGGATGTTCGCCGCGTGCAATGCAGAACAAATCGCCCGCCTGGTCATGCCCATCACCCGGGGCGAGGTGCACCTTTGCTATGCCATCACCGAGGAGGACGCCGGTTCCGATCCCGATGCAATCCGGACGACGGCGACGTGCGACGGCGACGATTATCTGATCAACGGCGAGAAGTGGCATGTGACGAGCTATAACCTCGCCAACACCGTGATCGTGCAGGCCAAGCTTGAAAGCGGCGATCATTGCCTGTTTTTCTGTGCGGCAGATGCGCCGGGGATCAGCGTCAAGCGCTCACCGCTCTATGCCCACACCTACGACCACCATCACCCGATCCTGGACTTTGCGAAAGTGCGTATTCCGGCTGCCAACCGGATCGGCGCGGAAGGCGACGGCATGGGATTCACCCATGCGTGGTTTCGCCGCGAACGGCTGATGATCGCGGCCCGCTGCTGCGGCGCCATGGCTAGACTTATCGAGGAGGCCACGCAATTTGCCCGATCGCGCGTCGTGTCGGGTGAACCCATCGCCAATTACCAGCTTATCCAGGCCATGCTGGCAGACAGCGTTGTCGACCTGCAGGCGGCACGGATGGTGACCTATGAAGCGGCAGCGGCACATCACCGCGGCGCGGATGCAAAGGCGCTACATGCGCGCTGTTCGATCGCCAAACTTTTTGCTTCGGAGGCCGCAGGGCGGGTGGCAGATCGCGCCGTCCAGATCTTCGGCGGACGCGGCTACATGCGGGAAAATGTTGCCGAGAGATTTTACCGCGAGGTCAGGGTAGACAGGATCTGGGAAGGGACGAGCGAGATTCAGCGGTTGATCATTGCACGCGCCCTTCTCAAACGCGGGCTTGAGGGAACAATCGGTTCAGCATAGTCTTGAATTATAGTTCAGTGATGGCCGGTCAGGCCGCAACAGGGAGTACGCCGTGATGATCACAAGACGTTCCACACTATCGCTCATGGCCGGCGCCGCCGTGGCCATGCCCTTTGTCAAGCGGGCACGTTCCGAGGACGCGGTTCTCAATGTCTATAACTGGGCTGACTATATCGGCGAAACAACGCTCGAGGATTTCACTGCGAAAACGGGAATCGCGGTGACCTATGATACCTACGACTCGGTCGAAGCCATGGAAGCCAAGATGTTCGCGGGCAGTACGGGCTATGATGTTGTCGACCAGTCGGGCCTGGGCCTGCCGCGCTTTATTACCGCGAAAGCCTACGAGCAGCTCGATAAGAGCAAGCTTCCAAATTACAAGAATCTCGACCCCACAATCCTCAAGATCATGGACGGCTGGGACCCGGGCAATATTTACGGCGTGCCGTATATGTGGGGGACAGTTGGCTTCACCTACAACACGGACATGATCAAGGAGCGCATTCCCGACGCTGACATGACCTCACTCGATCTCGTGTTCAAACCGGAAAATGCGGCAAAGCTTGCCGATTGCGGCATCTCGATCCTCGAGAGCCAGACCGATGTGATGCCGATGCTGCTCAAGTATCTCGGCAAGGATCCGGATACGCAAAATCCCGCCGACTTCGAAGCGGTCGTCGAACTGTTCAAGCCGATGCGGAAATACGTCAAGACGTTCGACGCCTCCAACTATCTCAATGCCATTCCCAATGGCGAACTGTGCGTCATCAACAACTGGTCGGGCGATTATGCCACTGCCAAGGCGCGGGCCGAGGAGGCTGGCGTCTCGATCAATCTCGAATACCATGTGCCGAGCACAGGGTCGCCTGCCTGGGTCGACGTCTTCTGCATTCCCGCCGACGCGCCGCACAAGGAGAATGCATACAAGTTCGTCGACTTCATGATGGATCCCGAAGTCATCGCCAAGTGCACGAACTTCACCAATTACGCGAATGCCAATGTGCCGGCGAGCAAGTTTGTCGATCCCGCCGTGCTGGCCAATCCCGCCGTTTATCCCGACGATGCGATCAAGAGCCGCCTGTGGACACCGAAACCGCTGACCCAGGAACTGGAACGGGCCATGACCAAGGCCTGGAGCGCAATCAAGACAGGCTCCGCATCTTGAACAAAAGCCCGGCACGCAGCCTGCGATGCCGGGCTCTTCATTTGAGGGGGCAGACATGAGCACGGCGGCACAACCGTTCATTCGCGTCGATGCGGTGACCAAGAAATTCGGCACCTTCGCGGCGGTCGACAACGTGAGCCTCGATATCTTCAAAGGCGAACTCTTTGCCCTGCTGGGCGGGTCGGGCTGCGGCAAGACGACATTGCTGCGCATGCTTGCCGGATTTGAGACACCCACCGAAGGCCGCATCTTCATCGACGGGCAGGACATGAGCGGAATTCCGCCCTACGAGCGGCCGGTCAACATGATGTTCCAGTCCTATGCGCTGTTTCCGCACATGAGCGTGGAGAAGAATGTCGGTTACGGCCTCAAGCACGAGACGATGAACGACAGCCAGCGTAAAGACCGGGTCAAGCACATGCTGGACCTGGTTCAGCTCACGGGGCTTGCCGGCCGCAAGCCGCATCAGCTTTCCGGCGGGCAGCGGCAGCGCGTGGCGCTGGCGCGGGCGCTGGCCAAACAGCCGAAGCTGCTGCTGCTCGACGAACCGCTCGGCGCGCTCGACAAGAAACTACGCGAGCAGACGCAGTTTGAAATCATGAACATTCAGGACAAGACCGGCATCACCTTCGTGGTCGTCACCCATGACCAGGAAGAAGCCATGACTTTGGCGAGCCGGATTGCGGTGATGGATCGGGGCGTGATCCGGCAGATCGGTGCTCCCACCGAGATCTACGAGTTTCCCCGGTCGCGCTTCGTCGCGGATTTCATTGGCTCGATCAACCAGTTCGAAGGCACGGTCAAATCCACCACGAAGGACAAGGCCGTGGTGACGTGCGAAACCTGGGGCGGCGACATAGCCGTCAGCAACGAAGGCAACATCGCCAGCGGCCAGAAGGTTGCGGTGGCGGTCAGGCCGGAGAAAATTTCCATTGCGCGGAAGAAGCCGGCGGCCGGCATGAATGCAGTGCAGGGCAAGGTTCTCGATCTCGGCTACTTCGGCAAGGATTCGCTCTACCGCATCAAACTTCCTGGCGGCGAACTGGTGCGGGTCAACCGGGTGAATGATCGGCGCGCAGGCGAGGATGAGCGTGTTGCCGTTTGGGAAGACGAGGTGTGGGTTTCCTTTGCGCCCGCAGCGGCCTTTGTGCTGACGGAGTAGCCGCAAATGAATGCGGAGCATGGCAGGCTTTCGACATGGTTCAACCAGCGCGGATGGCGCGATATCATCATCGGCACGCCCTATGTGTGGCTGCTGCTGCTGTTCCTGCTGCCGTTCCTGATCGTGATTGCAATGAGCTTTGCCTCGGCCATTCCGGCTCAGCCGCCATTCAAGTTCGAAACGGAATGGCCCTATCTGAACGGCAAGAATTATGCGCTGCTGTTCGGCGATCAGGTTTACCTGCGTGGCTTCATCACCTCGCTCTACAATGCAGCAATTGCCACGGTGCTGTGCCTGATCATTGGCTATCCGATGGCCTATGGCATTGCCCGCGCCGAGGGATCGTGGCGAAATATCCTGCTCATGCTGGTGATCCTGCCGTTCTGGACGTCATTTCTGTTGCGGGTCTATGCGTGGATCGGCCTGATGGGCAGCAACAGCTGGTTCAACAAAGGACTCACCGGCATCGTCAATGTTTTCCTGCCCGCGACGATGGCGCTCAAATCGATTCCGATGATGAACAGCAATTTCGCCGTTGTCCTGGTGATCGTCTATTCCTACCTGCCGTTCATGATCCTGCCGCTTTACGCCAATCTCGAAAAGCTCGACTACACGCTCAACGAGGCGGCGATGGATCTGGGCTCACGGCCCTGGCAGGTGTTCAAGGATGTGACGCTGCCGCTGTCGATTCCCGGCATCATCGCCGGGGGATTGCTAGTGTTCATTCCAGCGTCAGGCGAACTTGTCATTCCATCGCTGGTTGGCAGCGCATCGGACCCGATGATCGGACGCATTATCAATGACGAGTTCAGTCTCAACCGGGACTGGCCGATGGCCTCCGCTATCGCCGTGATGCTGCTGGTGCTGCTGGTGCTGCCGATGATGGCCTACAATCATTTCGAGGCCAAATCATCCATGGCGGAGGGGAAGTGATGAGCAAGCGCTCGACATTCCTCATCACGTGGCTGTGCTTCGGATTTGCGTTCTTTTACATTCCGATCATCTCGATGATCGTTTTTTCGTTCAACAAATCGCGGCTGGCCACGGTGTGGGGCGGTTTCTCAACGCAATGGTATGGCAAGCTTCTCAGCAACGACCAGGTCCTGACCGCGGCCCTGCTCTCGCTCAAGATCGCGCTGCTCAGCGCAACGTTCGCCACGATCATCGGCACGATGGCGGGCCTGACGCTTGCCCGCTTCAAGCAGTTCCGCGGGCGCACGCTGTTTTCCGGCCTCGTCACAGCGCCCCTGATCATGCCGGAAGTGATCACCGGTGTGTCGATGCTGCTGATGTTCGTGTTCATGGCGCAATGGATTGGCTGGCCGGCACAGCGCGGATTCACCACCATCACGCTCGCACACATCACCTTCTCGCTCACTTATGTGACGACGATCGTGCAGTCGCGTCTCTCGTCAATGGACCGGTCGGTCGAGGAAGCGGCCATGGATCTGGGTTCCAAGCCGTGGCAGGTGCTGATCGATGTCACGCTGCCGATCATCGCGCCCGCCATTGTGTCGGGCTGGCTCCTGGCCTTCACCATCTCGCTTGATGACGTGGTGATCACCAATTTCACCACGGGTCCGGGTGCGACGACATTGCCGCTTCTGGTGTGGAGCAAGGTCAAACTTGGCGTCACTCCCGATATCAATGCGCTGGCTACCGTGATTATCGTGGTCGTCGGTACCGGCGTTGCCATTGCAGGCTATCTGATGCATCGTGCCGATAAGCGGCGCGATCGCGATATCCAGATGGCAATTGCTGCCAACAAGTAATCACTCCAAAGGACACTTCCGATGCAATATGCGAAGCTCGGTTCAACCGGCCTGACAGTCAGCCGCATTGCGCTTGGCTGCATGAGTTATGGCGATCCCGACTGGCGGCCATGGACGCTGGACGAGGCGGCAGCCCGGCCGTTTTTCCGGCAGGCGCTCGATGCCGGCATCACCTTTTTCGATACGGCAGACATCTACAGTCTCGGCCAGTCTGAAGTGGTGACGGGAAAGCTGCTGAAGGAAATGGCACCGCGGCGCGAGGTGGTCATCGCCACGAAAGTGGGCCTCGAGATAGGCAAGGACGCCAATGCGAAGGGATTGTCGCGCAAGCACATCCTGGAGGGAATCGATGCGACGCTGAAGCGGCTCGGTACCGACTATGTCGATCTCTATCAGATTCACCGGCTGGACCGGTCGACGCCCATGGCAGAGATCTGTGCAGCCCTCGACCGCGCGGTGCAGGATGGCAAGGTGCTCTATCTTGGCGCTTCCTCCATGTACGCATGGGAATTCATGAAGCTCATCGGGCTACAGCGCGATCTGGCGCAAGCGCAGTTTGTCTCCATGCAAAATCACTATAACTTACTCTACCGGGAGGAAGAGCGTGAGATGGTGCCGCTGTGCCGCAGCGAGGGGATTGGCCTCATCCCGTGGAGCCCTCTGGCGCGCGGACTGCTGACAAGGCCTGCCCAGCATCAATCGACGGCCCGTTCGACGAGCGACCAATATTCACCGAAACTGTATGGCGCGGCGCATGAAGCCGGAGTTTTGCAGGCGCTTGAAAAAGCCTCGTTGCGCCTGGGGCACTCGATGGCGCAGGTGGCATTGGCGTGGCTGCTGGGGAAACCGGGCGTGACTGCGCCAATAATCGGCGCCACCAAGACGACCCAGCTTGAAGATGCCATCCGGGCCGTCGATATAAAACTCGATGCCGAGACCATGGCGGCGCTGGAAGCCCCCTATGCACCGCGAACGGTTGCCGGAATCGACTAGTCATTCAGTCCCGGATATTTGGGGAGTTCCTCATGGGCAATCCAGTTCGCGGAAAGACGATCCTCATTACAGGTGCGGGCCGCAGCCTTGGCGCTGCTTATG